>JAUZEU010000512.1 GCA_030838885.1 Bryobacterales bacterium
CCCCTATTCGGGTCAGCAGAGGAGGTTATTTTCGGAAGAACCCGGCCATGTTGCTGCAAACAAATGACCAGCATTTTCGTTTTGCCCCTGAAATGCCCGATTTCGCCCGAACCGCGGAGCCCGCGCCTGAACTGGTTGCTGACAACCGCCCTGGTGGTTTTCCTCCAGCCCTTCAGACCGGAACCGGCGCGTAAGTGCCTCAATTTCAACGGGGCCGTGTTGGCAGCCCCATTGCATTCTCTGAGATGAACTCGGAAACTTCCATGGCAAACAAAGTAATCCAATTCTTCAGAAGATCGGCGTTGACCGCACTACTCGCCACCGCGTTGCTGGCGCTCAGTCCTACGGGCGCCATGGCACAGCGTGGGGACCATCGTGGTGGCGGCGGAGAGGGACACAGGGGAGACCAATCGTACCGGGGCGGCGGTTACGCCGGCCCGAGGGGATATAACGGTGGCGGCGGGCGCTACTATTCCGGACCCGCCTATCGCGGCGGCGGTAGCTATCGGGGTGGCGGCTACAATCGCGGCGGCAGATATTATGGCGGCGTGTACATAGCACCCTATGCTTACGGCTACTACGCCCCCGCTTACCCCTATGCGGCCCCTGCTTGTGGCTACTATGACCGCTGGGGTTACTGGCGCGTCTACCCCGGCTGCTACGCTGACCCGTATTACCCCTACTGATCGCGCTAACATGCAAGGGTGAAGCGCAAACCGAATATCCTGGTGGTCGACATCGGTGGCCATAACATCAAGGTCGCCGACTCCCGCCACGGCGAAGCCGTGAAGCTCCCCTCGGGCCCTCAAATGTCGCCGGAAAGGATGGTGGCGGACGTGAAAGCCGCCACAGTTGGGTGGAACCCCACCGCCATTTCAATCGGTTACCCCGGAATCGTTAAGAAGGCCGGAATCGTCGCCGAGCCCCACAACCTTGCGCCCGGTTGGGTCGGCTTCGATTTTGCGGAAGCTTTCAGTTGTCCCGTCAGAGTCATCAACGATGCAGCTATGCAGGCTCTGGGCAGCTATGAGGGTGGGTCTATGCTCTTTCTCGGCCTGGGAACCGGGCTCGGCTCCGCCATGATACTCGACGGTGTGCTCGCGCCCATGGAACTGGCCCATCTGCCGTACCGCAAAGGCCGCACTTTTGAGGAATACGTGGGGCAGGCCGGTCTCGACCGTCTTGGCAAGCCAAAGTGGCGGCGGCATGTCTGCAAGGTCATCGAAATGCTTCGCACGGCTCTGGAAGCCGATGACGTGGTTCTCGGCGGAGGCAACGCGCCGTTCCTCGACCCAACTCTGCCCGAGGGGGTTCGGCTCGGTTCAAACGCCAACGCCTTCCTCGGCGGCCAAAGGCTATGGGCCCAGTCAGCCGATGAGGAAATTACCGCAGAACCAGTCGCTCGAAAAGGTCGGTGATTGCAGCTTCAGGCGTGTCGCACAACCCGCTGTGAACCGGCGAAACCTGAATCACCGTACTGCGCGGAGCCACCAGCCAGTGAAACCGCTCACGCTGTGACATCTGCGCAATAGGCCCGGCGTCTTCCGCCCCGGCGCAGATGTCGGGGATCGCTGCCAGGTGCCGGCCCACTTCTTCGAATTCCATTCCCGGCCAGAGCGCCTGCAGGCGTTCCGCATCCACATGCAGCCGGCACTCCAGCGTCTTCCGCCCCAGACAGAACACGATCACCCCGACATTGATGAACTCCCCGCGCTCCACCCGTGGAACCACGCGGATCGTCGCGAACTCAAACGATTGCAGCGCGCGCACGCAATGCCTCCTCCACGAACAGCGGCGAGCCATTCAGCCGGCTCAGAAAGTACGCCAGATACCCGCGCCGTTTGTCGTCGGGAGTCGCAAGGCCCAGCTCCGGCAGCAGCCACGCGTCCGGAACCTGTCGCAGTATCTCCGCCAACAAACACTCCGTAAGCAGCGGCCGAACCACCTCATCCACGCTTGCGATTTCGCTCGCCCACTTCAACAAAACATGATCACGTATGGGTGGAAACGGCCTCAGCGCCTTCTGCTCCACATCCTCCCAGCTGTGATGGAAGTACAGGCTGGCGCCGTGGTCGATAAAGTAAAGCGCTTTGTGCCACCAGAGCAGATTCGGATTCCGCGCCGTCCGGTCAATGTTCGTTACGAAGGCGTCGAACCACACCGCTGTTGAAGCAATGCGAGGATCCACAGCCCCCTCAGGTAACCGCACCGCAGGATCGAACATCACCGACCCGGGCAGAT
Source organism: Bryobacterales bacterium (assembly GCA_030838885.1). Lineage (GTDB taxonomy): Bacteria > Acidobacteriota > Terriglobia > Bryobacterales > Bryobacteraceae > BOG-234. The sequence goes on from JAUZEU010000512.1 coordinate 2,242, forward strand.
AATCAAGCGCCAGATTCAACCCGTCACTCGCCAGCAGCAACTCGCGGATCTCGTAATCCGGCTCGTTCCGCCCCAGCGCGCTGTCCACTTCCATCAGCACAAGTTCCGGCACGCGCAAGCCCAGCGCACGCCCGATCTCTCCTGAAACCAACTCCGCCACGAGCGCGAGCGGCCCCTGCCCGGCGCCCCGGAATTTCAGTACGTAAAGCCCGCAATCGTCCGCTTCCACAATGGCCGGAAGCGAGCCGCCTTCGCGCAGCGGTGTCACATAACGGGTTGCCTGGATTGTGCGCAGCAACTCAAATTGTAGCCACCGCCTGCATAGCGATAGAATTCGTGCAATGCCGAACTCACGTTTGCCTCGCCGCGACTTCCTGGGCACAGCCGCCGCCACCGCCGCCGGCTTCCTTTTTTCCGACTCTCACTGGAAAGCCGCCGGTGCCCTGAAGAACAAGGTGAAGATCACAGACGTGAAGGTGATGATTGTGCGCGGCACATGGGACTGGAACCTGATTAAGATCGAAACCGATCAGCCCGGCCTTTATGGTATCGGCGAAGCTTATTGGGGACCCGGTGTGAAGGACCTGGTCATCAACCAGCTCAAGCAGCACGTTATCGGTGAAGATCCGCTCAATGTGGATAAGCTCTACACCAAGATGCTGATGCGCAGTGCCGGCGCGGGCGCTATTGCCGGTGTCACAGTGACTGCTGCCAGCGGCATCGAGATTGCGCTGTGGGATCTGGCCGGAAGAATTCTCGAAACGCCCGTGTGCAACCTTCTCGGTGGCCGCTTTCGCGACCGGGTTCGCTTCTATCGCACCATGTCGAAGCCTGCTGCGCACGTAGAAGATATGCAGTCATGGAAGGACCACGTAGCTGCCGCGCGTGCTGAAAAGTGGGGCTGGACCGCCTTCAAGTTCCAGGGCGATGGCATTCCGCCCAGCGCCGATCCGACCTTCTCCGAGCCCGGCCACGACCCGTACGGCCGGAACCTCACGGCCAAAGACGTCCGCCGCATCGTTACCGCAATGGAGACCGTCCGCGAGCAACTCGGTCCGGATATTGACTTCGCCATCGAAGCCCACTGGCGTTACGATGTGCGCGACGTTATCACGCTCGGCAACGCTCTTGAGCACGTGAAGCCCATGTGGCTCGAGGACCCGGTTCCGCCGGACAACATCGAAGCGATGGCCCGAGTCACACATGCCGTGAACGTGCCGGTCTGCACCGGCGAGAACCTCTATACCCGCCAGGGCTTCCGCAGGCTGATCGAGATGCAGGCGACAAGCGGAGTGCATATTGACATCCCGAAGTCGGGCGGACTGCTGGAATCGAAGAAGATCTCAGACATGGCTGAGCTGTATTACATCTGGACCGCGGCACACAATCCGGCCAGTCCGCTGGGAACCATTGCGAGCGTCCACGCAGCTGCATCCATGCGCGACTTCCGGGTGCACGAACTCGCGAACTACATTGATTGGTGGCCGAACCTGGTCGTCAAGGAAGGGCCGTTCTGGCAGAACGGTCACTTCGTGATTCAGGACAAGCCGGGGTATGGTGTCGAGATCAATCCGGATGTCGCCAAAGCGCACCTGGCGCCCGGCGAAACCTGGTGGGGGTAGCCCGTTCTATTTGCTGTTGCGAATGAGGGAGATGAACTCATCGCGGGTTTCTTTGTTGGTCCGGAAACCGCCCAGCATGGCGCTGGTGACTGTGCCCGAATGCTGTTTCTCTACCCCGCGCATCATCATGCAGAAGTGCTGGGCCTCAGCCACCACGCCCACTCCCAGCGGATCGAGCATCTCCTGTATGCACTCGGCAACCTGCTGCGTCAGCCGTTCCTGAATCTGCAGGCGTCTCGCGAAAGCGTCCACGATTCGGGGCAGCTTACTAAGCCCGATAACCTTGTCCTTCGCGATGTAAGCGACGTGCATTTTGCCGAAGAATGGCAGCATGTGATGCTCGCACATGCTGAAGAACTCGATGTCCTTCACGATCACCATTTCGTCGTACTTCACCTCAAAGATTGCCTCGTTGACGATCTTCCTGATATCGGTCTTATATCCGCTCGTGAGATAGCGCAGTGCCTTCTCGACACGTTCCGGAGTGCGCAGCAAACCATCGCGCGTGGGGTCTTCTCCGAGCGATGTCAGCATCTCCAGGACGAGCGGAGCGATAGGCTTTTCAGGCTTTGTCGATTGCAGGACTTTCACGACCGCGCGCTTTCGGTTCATATACCTAACTCACAGATGTTTCGTTCCGTCTCCCAGATGCGAACCTTTTCGAGCGAGGGGCCTTCGGAGGAGAACATCATCGGCCACGCAGCCCGCAGGCGAAGTACCACTTCCGTTGCCAGGTTCTCGGTTGTCGGCACCTCGGTCCGGAACGCAGGCACTTCTTCGTTCAAATTCCTGTGCCGGAACGGAATCATGATCTGTTCCTCAGCCAACAGGTCCAGCTTGCCGAGGTCCACCACGCGGCCCGTTACGGGATCCACATGCCCGCGCAAAGTCAGTTCCACCTCATAGTTATGCCCGTGCCCGTTCGGATTATTGCATTTGCCGTAGATCTCTTTGTTTTGGGCGTCGGTCAGGGCAGGGGAGTGCAGCCGGTGCGAGGCGCAAAACGTGTATCGGCGGCTGAGATGGACGGTCAACCTTGCTCACCTCTGTATTCCACGAACAGCTCGCTGGTTTCGTGAACCCGCACCGAGTAAAGTTTGGCACGTCCGGTGGAATCGATGTGCGGCTCCAGCCGGTTCCAGATGTCGATCGCTATGTTCTCCACCGTCGGCACCACGCGGTCGAACGGCGCCACCTCGCGGTTCAGCAAGCGGTGATCGTAGACGTCCAGTACCTTCTCTTCGAGAATGGTTTTGAGATGTTTCAGATCGAGTATCATCCCTGTAACGGGCTGGGGAAGGCCTTCGATCGCAACCTCGACGATGTAGTTGTGGCCATGACCGAGCGGGTTTGCTGCAGCCCCGTACACCCGTTCGTTCTCGGCATCCGAAAGTTGTGGCGACCGGCAGATATGCGACGCGGAGAACTCGACTTGTTTCGAAATGATCATGGAAGAAATGGTGGTCGCGCTGCGTCCGTTAGAATTATAGGAAACCGCATCTCATGCTTATGAAGTCCGATCGAATACTCCAGGCCGCGCTTGCTCTCATGATGGCTGCGTTCTGTTTTGCGTTGTACACCTCACTTCACGAAACGGTAGTGAACGCCGGCGACAAGGCTCCCAATTTCAGCATTACGGCCGATGGTGGCAAGACGATCACGGCCCGCGAATACGGCGGCAAATTGCTCTTGCTGAACTTCTGGGCCACCTGGTGCCCGCCCTGCGTCGAAGAGGTTCCCGGCCTGAATGAACTGGCCCGGCAGCTTGGCCCCAAAGGTCTCGTCATCCTTGGTGTCAGTCAGGACAAGGATGAGAATGCTTATAAACAGTTTCTGGCCCGTTATCAGGTCGCGTTCCTCACCGCCCGCCAGCCTTCCGAAGACATTCAGCTAAGCTACGGCACGATCCAGATCCCCGAAAGCTATTTGATTGACCAGAATGGCAAAGTGGTCGAAAAGTTTATCTCCTCACAGCCCTGGGCTTCCCCGCAGATGATCCAACATGTCAAATCTCTCCTCTGAATCGGAGCAGCTGTTTGAACGCGTCCTTCTTCCGCCCGCGGCAAAGAAGCGGCTGATTGAAATCGTGGGGCCGAAGGGCTATCTGGATCGGCCGGAAGATCTAAGCCTGTACGAATACGACGGCAGCGTGGATAAGGCGCGGCCGGAAATCGTTGTCTTTCCACGCACGACAGAAGACGTCTCGGCGATCGTAAAAATCACTGCCGAGCATGGCATTCCTATGGTGGGGCGTGGTGCGGGAACAGGTCTCAGCGGCGGCGCCATCCCGCGTGCCGGCGGGGTCACCATCGGCTTCTCGCGGATGAATAAGATCCTCGAGATTGATCTTGAAAATGAGCGCATGGTGGTGCAGCCCGGCGTCGTGAATCTCGACATGTCGCTCGCCGTGCAGGCACTTGATTACTTCTATGCGCCGGATCCTTCCAGCCAGCGTGCCTGCACCATCGGTGGTAACGTTTCGGAGAACGCGGGCGGGCCGCACACGCTGGCTTATGGCGTCACCACCAACCACGTTTTGGGGCTTGAATTCGTGTTGCCCGATGGTTCCGTCCACACCACCGGCGGCAAAGATCTGGATTCGCCCGGCTACGATCTGGTCGGCCTGCTGACAGGCTCCGAAGGGACTATGGTATTGGTTACCAAGGTGATCGTGCGACTGATGCGCCAGCCGGAAAAAGTCAAAACCATTCTGGCCATCTACAACGACGCTTCCGACTGTGCCGACACGATCGCGGATATCACTGCTTGCGGCATTACTCCGGTCGCAGTGGAAATGCTCGATGGCGAAATGCTCCGCATGGTGGAGGAGGCAACCCATGCAGGCTATCCGCTGGATGCCGCCGCGGTGCTTCTCATCGAACTCGAAGGGCTGACGGAAGCGGTCGAGGAACAACTGGAGCAGGTGCGGCAGGCCTGTGAGCGCTGCCATGCCCGCGAGTTCCGTGTTGCGAAAACGGCGGAAGAACGAGATCTGCTCTGGAAGGGCCGCAAGAATGCCTTCGGCGCCGTAGGCCGCGTGAGCCCGTCGTATTACGTGCAGGATGGCGTGGTGCCCCGAACGCAGATTGCTCCCACGCTTCGCCACATTGCGGAGGTCGCGAAAAAGCATAACCTCGGGATCAGCAATATCTTCCACGCGGGCGATGGAAACATGCATCCGATCATCCTGTTTAACCCGCATGTGCCGGGAGAACTCGAACGCGCCAAAGCCGCAGGCGAGGACATTCTCACTTATTGCATTTCGGTGGGTGGTTCTATCACCGGGGAGCATGGCGTGGGCATGGAGAAGAACGAGTTGATGAGTAAGCTTTTCTCACCAGATTCGTTGGACTACATCGGGCGGTTCAAAGCACTCTTCGACCCCGCCGGGCGCCTCAACCCGGGTAAAGTTCTGCCCACAGGCAAAGGTTGCCTGGAGATCCGTCAGGCCCCTCTGCGGAAGGGCGCCCAGGCTTTTTGAACTGGTTGAAAATTCGGACCAAGATTAAGCTACGCTGCTGAATGTACACGAGGCAGAGACCCAGCTTTCTCGTCTGCCTGAGCTTGTCGAACAGGGCGAAACCGTCGTGATTGCACGCCATGGTCAGCCGGTAGCAGAACTGGTTCGGGCCCGGGGAACGGGACTGCCACTTGGAATCGCAAAGCATGAACCGCTTGTCCCGTCCGGCAATAGCTGGTGGCAGCCTATGACGGGTGACGAAAGCCGAAAGCTGGATCGAGAGTCGCTGAGAGTTCTCACCGACAGCCATTCTCTTGTGGGGCGGCGGTCATGGCGAGCGTCGTAAACCGTGCTGTCTGTCAGCGCTCAGAATGCCTTTCCGGAGATTCACAAGGACCCATTCGACCGCATCCTTGTGGCTCAGGCGATCGTGGAACGAGTGCCGCTGGTGAGCAAAGATCAGAGCCTCGCGCAGCACGGAATTTCGCTCATTTGGTAGTCGCCGCGGCTATTCCGTGACCCGAAGTTCAACCCACCCGGGCAGAGTCGCGGGCTTGTTCTTCAGGAACACCACGCGCCGTGTCTTCGGGAACGGCAGACCGGACTGTACCGCCCGGCTGTAATACGGCAGCATTGCCAGGATCTTTCGATAGTCCGCATCGTCCGCGCCGATAGCAGCCGACTTACTCAGGAAGCCCGCGCCCCAGCCGACTGCTAACAGGCATGCACCGTTGTTCCGCGCGTTGTCGAGTCTCTCCCGGAGTTCCGCGAGTGACGCGCCGAGCCCTTCAAGGCCTGCCCACTGAGCGTACTGCGCGTGCAGCTCAAGCTGCTTCGCCGCATACTGATTCGCCGCATCGAACAGAGTTGTGTATGTCACCGGCTGGCTCCACCGCAACACCTGGCGAATCTCTTCCCGGTTCAGGAATGCATTTTCGTGCCACTCGCCCTCAAAGCTGGTCCCGGGAGACGCCATTTCGGCGAAGGTAGGGGTAGCGTCTTCCGCGCGCTTTCCGTCGACAGACCCGCGCCCGGCCTGCTTCCAGCCGAGTGAGTACTGATTTGTGCCGCGCGCGATCAGGGTTGAAACGCGCAACAAATACACTTTGAATGTTTCGCGCGACTGACCGACGGAATCAGCGATGGAGACTGCGCGCAACCTGTCAGACCCACCCGAACCCACGGTCTGCCGCTCGATTTCCTCTGCAGGACGGCGAGGAAGGCGCTCGCCCACCATCTTCTCAGCCAGATCACGCACTGCGGTTGGCTTGAGCTTCGAAAACACGAAGGCGGTGCGCAACGCGCCCTTGATTGCCGTCCCTGGAATAAACGGACCAGCGACACTTGCCGCGAACGTGGGAATACTCAGGCTCTCTACCGGGGCGCTGTTGAAGTACGGAGTATAGGCCGGATCTTCGAATGGAATGCGTCGGTCTGCGAAGTTTTGCGCGAAGCCGCCCCACGATGCGAAGTCGAGCTTCGTGGCCTTCTGCAACTGCGAAAGATACCCTTCTAATCTGGGACCCTTCGAAAGCAGTTTGAAGATCCGCGGCTGGTTCAGAACGTTCACCTGATCGCGCCAGACCATGTAGTCAATAGGCGAGAGCCGGTTGCCATCTCCAACCAGGGTGGGCGTCAGCACTGTCACCTGATACTTCATTCCGAAACCTCGTCCGGTTTTGCTTCCGGCTGCGCGTCATCGTGGGGGCCGGGTACAGTGGCCGGGTCTTCGGTCGGGGAGACCGCCGCGTGCTCCTCCACCGCAGGCTCAACGAGCTCTGGCTGCGGCGCAGTAAGCGCGTCTTCCTCCGGCATAGCGGGCAACTCAACCGATTCTTCCGGCGCAACCGTCACTGCCTCGGACTCAGCGTCGTTAACTGGTTCTTCGCGGGACACGCGAACACTGGCCGCGTCTTCCTCTGGTGCGACCGTTGGCTGCTCCTCGATCGGAATCTCCACCACTTCTTCCGAAACAACTGCTTCCGGCACCACCCTCTGCACCCGGCTCGCCTCAACCACGCGAACGACAATTTCTGTCGGCGCAGGAATTGCCAGCGCAAGTCCCGAACGATAAACCGGGTGAGGGAAGCCGTCCGGAGCCACATCGACGGCGTGCCCGCGCAATGATGCGGCGGACAATACCGAACCTTCCGTGATCATCCGAACCTGCTTCTTCGCAACGCCTCCAGCCACGCTGTCTGTCCAGCCGCCACGAACCTGAACCGAGTATTCACCGTGCGACCAATCCACTGCATCGCTCTCGTGCGGCGAGTAAAGCGACAACAGCCACCACATCCCGTCTTTGCTCTCAGAAGCTTCCGAACGCCTGAACAAGTTCGAGGCATCGGAAAAATGCGGCTCGCCAGCCCGGCCCCAGCCACGCGAACGCTCTCCGCCAAAACCTGAATCCGCCAGAAGACGCAACGCCGATTTCACACGCGATTCCCAGTTCGCATCCGAAACTTCAAACACCCCCCACCAACCGGCATTTGAAGCGAATTCCAGACAGGCAGTCCGATGCGGTTCGGTCGCACCCGTGATCCGGTCCACCGCCGCCGCGGCCCTCATTGAAAGCCGAAACGGTGCGCTGCCGCCCACCGGCACCAGGCACTCGCTCTCGCCATCCACTTGCCAGCGCGATTCTTCCACCACGCCACTCTTCACGACGTCGAGCGGCACCAGCTTCGCGGCCTGCAAGTACAACTTTCCGACGTTCCCAGGAGGCCACAAAGTTTTCGGCGGGGAGACCAGCCGGGTTTTGCCCACAAATGGGAACAATGAACTGAAGCGCACCGCAGGCTCGCCATTGGCGCGAGCTGTGACGTCCAGCCACTCTTCAAGCCACCCCAGCGCGCCCATCGAGTGCGTTACCGCTGAGTACAAAGCATCGCTGTGGTAAACCACATCGACCCTCTCCCGGTCACCCGCGCGCTCTCCCACGCGCCACGGACTGGTTGGCCGCAGCCTGACTTCGATCAAACTCATTTAACTGGGCTCACTGAGGCTGGCCGCTCATTCAGGCGATGAGGCCTTCGCCGGTCTCCTGCACCTTTGCCTGCAGTCCCGCCAGATCCACCCCAGTCGCGATTTCGCGTTCGGCTGCGCCCGATGCGTAGAAGTCTCTGCCACGCCAGACCAGCCTCAGATCGCCAAAACGGACACGCCCGCTGCCGCGCGAACCGCCGCCGCCCAAGGTATCGTCTTCCAGCAAACGGAGTCCCTGGGTAAGCAGGCCAGGCAGCACCACATCTTCCGGACAAAGCATATCGAGCACCATGCGGAACCTGAAGCGCGCTCCCGCAGGAACACGTTCCAGGGTGCGCGGGTTTGCCTGGGAGGTGATGCGATCGATGGCGTTCTCGCTCTTCACTTCCGTCAGTTCATCGTCCAGGCTTTCCCGCATCTGCGGCGTGATGCTCTCCGCCACCAGCGGTGCGTCGAACACGCTCAGACGCGCGGGCGTGGCGTGATTGCTTTCCAGATCGCCGCCGCCTACCTTCTCCATTCTCCCGGGGCTGCGCCCGAACAGAATGCAGATTTCGTCATCGGGCCGATCACTCTGGTGAATCCGGACTTCCTGTCCTTTGCGCTTCGAGATGTAAACCAGTTCCGAAGGTACTGCAGCGCCAGTGGCCTGCTCCAGCAACGCGCGGATACGACCGCGCAGGGTGCTGCCAGGGACGTAAGGACGCCCGTGCGAATCCTTCACGACAGGGTTGTCCGCGCCGCCAATTTCGAGCGAGCCCTTACCCGCTCCGATATGCAGACCGGTCTCGCAGTGCATTTCGCCTTCGAGGATCAGCTTGCCGATCAGCTTCAGTTCCGTTTGTGCCGTGTGAGCGCTCATTCGCGTCCTTCAGATCCTTGTAAACTTTTGGCCGTGCCTATTCGTTGTAAGCTACAATCGCTTCAAACAAATCGCGGAAGCGTTCATACCCGCGCGCCTCGTTCTTCCGAGTGACCTGCAACAGCAACCGCTCGAGCTGATCGAGGCTGCGCAACCCGTGCCGCGCGATTGTATATGCCAGGCGCGCACGAAGCATCACGAACTCATGCTGGCGTTCGTTTTCCGGCGCACGAGTGGCCCGGCGCACCGCGTTGTACAGGCGCCGCAACTGGCTGCGCGTACCCGAATCCATATCGCGCATGCGGCTGACCACGATGTGCGCCTGGTTATCGAGATAAAGACTGTCACCCACCAGTTTGTCGAGTTCGATCTCGGGAGGGCCATCGAAACGGCGTTCGCCGCCACCACCCGGCCGGCCTTCACGCCTCTCGCCGCCACGATCTCCGCCGCCGGGTTTCCTGTCTCCGCCCGGACCGCCACCGGGACGACCGCCCGGAGGACGACCCTGACCGCCACCCTCACGCGGCGGGCGGTTTTCGCGGTTCCCCTGGTTTCCCGCAGGCTTCGTATTCTGCTTTGCCGCTTGCTCTTCAGCCATCTGTCCCTAATCCTCTGCCAGTCGCGCCCACTCGAGTGCTACCAAACCTTCCGGCCGCAACTTCAACCTGCCCCGCGCACTTCTGCCCGTAATCTCTTTGACCAGATGAGCCCGGAGTTTCTGGAAATCACGTTCCCGCCGGCTTGCCACACGCGCAAAACGGCGCTGAAAGCGAATGGCTCGTGCCATCAACCGTTCCTGTTCACCCTGCCCGGAGTTAGCGGCACTCAAAGCCTCCGCCCTCTTGTACAGATTCCGAAGCTGCCCTAAGAACTGCTTTCCGCCGCGGAACTCTTCATTCAACTGCACAACCGCGTCTTTCAACTCCGCGGCGTCGTTGAGTTGCTTCCATTCGAGCACCTGGCCCAAAAGATACAGGCAATCTTTGTCGGAACCCTTGGCGATCTCCAGATCGCGTGCGCTCTCTTCCCAAACCTTACCCAACGATGATGAAGGGTCAGCCAGCGTGAGGGCCATCGTGATAGTCTTCGCCTCCGCCCCCGGCAGATCTTTCAAATTCTCTTCCGCAAAAATAGCGAAGACCCGCTGCAGTTCGCGAGCAAATCCAGCCAGCGCATCCCACGATCCGCAGACTACAAAATCCGCACTGTCCGCTCTCAGCACAGTGACGCGCTGAAAATAATCGCCCTGCGAACAAAGCAATTCGATTTCGCCCGCCAGAAACTGTTTGTAGAGAATTGATAGTTGCACGTGCTCTTCCACACTCTGCACGCGGCGCATCCGTGTACCGAAGTCGTCGATTTCGCCCCGCAACATGCCCCAGAGCTTCTCGCCTTTTGCACGCTTCGCCAGTTCCTTTACGGATGCGATCGCTTCCCCATTGCGGGCAGCGTGCCGGGTAAGCGCGATGTTTTGAATACCTGCCTGGTGGCCCAAATCCCAGCGATATTGCCCGCCTTCCGGCGCGATCAGGCCCGGAAAATCGAAGCTCCAGCTGATGGCACTCGCGTCG
>JAUZEU010000566.1 GCA_030838885.1 Bryobacterales bacterium
CCTTAACCCCGCCCGACCCTCATTCATCTGCGCCAGCAACACAGACAACTGCTCATGCGCTAAATCCAGCTCCGCCTTCGTCACCTGCCGTGCCATCTCGGCCTTCTCAATATCCTGATAGCTTTGATGAACCTCCAGGGTGATCCGCCCCCGAGCCGCCTGTAACTCCGCCCGAATATGTTGCCGGTCCGCCTCCGCCTGCATCACCTGCGCATTCACCCCCGGCCCCACCACGATCGGGATTTGAATCGACGCGCCAATCTGTGCATTGTTGTACTGAAATCTGCTGAAGTACACGTCGTAGTTGCTGTACTTGGCGAACAACGCGTATTGCGCCACCAGATCCATGCGCGGCAGTCGCTGCGCCTTATCGCTCTTAATCTCCAACGCCTTCGCCTGATAATTCGATTCCAGCCGTCTCAGTTCCTTGCTCGAATCCAGCGAAGCTTTCAGCGCCGAATCTTCGGAATCGGGAATCACGGACGGTGCCCGCTCGCCGCCGGAAGGGTGCACCACATCCCCGGGGTTGTACCCAAGCGCCACCGCCAGATTGTGCTCGGCATAATCGCGCTCAGCCTGCAGCGCCATCAAACGCTGCCTCGCCCGCAACAGATTCACATTCGCCTCCGCCTTCGTCATCGGAAGCTCACGGCCCGCGTCCACACGCGAATTCACCGCCTCCTGCACCTTGCGCAGGCTCTCCACCTGCTTCTGCACGCTCTCCACCAGCCGTCCCGCGCGCTCTACATCGATGAACAGCGTCGCCACTCGAAACACCACTTCCTCCCGTCGCTCAGCCGATGCAAAACCCGCCCCCCGCATCGTCTCCTTCGCCTGCGCCACCGTATACGACTGCGCTCGGTTAAACAGAAACTGATTTGCCCTCAGCTGAAAGACCGAAGGAGCCGAACCCTCCACACTAAGCGGAAACCCGTAGCTGTACGCCAGCCCGCTGCCGCCCGCCACACGAGGTGAGAACGGCTCCTTAGCCAGCCTGACCCCCTGCGCAGCCTTCATCTCATCCGTCCGTGCCATCACTACTTCAGGGCTCTGAGTCAGCGCGCGGGCAACGGCCTGGCTCAACGTAAGAGTGAAGCTCTCACCCTGCGCCGCCGCGGCGAAGGCAAGAGAGATCCAGCAACATTTGCGCATACCCTATTCGTAGCGCAACGCTTCGGTTGGGTTCAACTTTGACGCGCGGCTCGCCGGCAGCATACCGAAAATCAGCCCCACCAGACTCGACACGGCAAACGCAATCCCGATCGACCACAGTGAAATCGGAATGTGAATGCTCGGCACGAAAAATTGCACGCTCAACGGTACCGCCACCCCGGCCGCAATTCCCACGCAGCCGCCGGTTAGGCTAATCAAAATGGCTTCGGTGAGGAACTGCAGCATAATCTCCCGCCGCGACGCGCCCACGGCCATCCTGACGCCAATCTCGCGGGTCCGTTCCGTCACCGTCACCAGCATAATGTTCATGATCCCGATGCCGGAAATAATCAGCGCAATTGCCGACACCAGCACCAGCACCATGCTCAGGATCTTCGAAATGTCTTTCGCCGCGTTCAGAATGCCGGTCAGGTTCTCGACTTTGTAATTCGTCCCCGCCCGGTGTCGGCTTTCGAGCAACTGCTTCACCTGCAGCGTGACCGGCTCCACATCCTGCGGCGACCGCACCTGCACATACATCGGGTCAATCCGCTCCACCCGGATGAAGTACTGCATTACCGTGATCGGAATCAGCACCGTCTCGGCATTCAGTTCCGATTGCCCAAAGCTCTCTACCTTCTCTTTGAACGTTCCGATAATCGTGAACTGCAGTCCGTGGATCTTGATGAACTGCCCGATGGCCGCGCTCTGGCTCCCGTACAACCGCTTCGCCAGCTTCTCGGTGAGCAGCGCCACCTTCTGCCGCAGGCTTACATCGCTCGAATCGAGGAACCTTCCGGAAAGCACCACCAGATTACGCACCGGCTTGTAATGCTCGTCCGACCCGATCACCAGCAGCCGCTCCTCACGGCCATTGATAAACATCGAATCGATGTTGCTCTCAATGCCGGTCGCGGCAACAATCCGGCTGCCCAGTTGTTCGCGGACGGCCTGAATATCGGCCATTTTCACGAAGTCCGCATTCACCTCCGCGGAAGACTGCTGCGAGCCCACCTCGAAAGACGCAAAGATCATATTCGATCCCACGCCTTCGATCTGTTCGAGAATGTAACTCTGACTTGTGAGGGAGATGGTGACAACCAGAATGACGGACGCCGTTCCGATCATCATGCCCAGCCCGGTCAGTAAAGACCGTACCGGATTCTGACTGAGTGCCTGAAAACTGAAGCTGAACGCTTCGCGATACTGCATTCCGGTTAAACGCCGTCGGTCTTCTTCAGTAGCTGCAAAGCTTCTGAACGCGACGGATCGTCCGGAGTCAGGTTCTTCAGAGAGAGGTATTTCTGCAAAATCTCGCGCGCTTCTGTGAGGTTTCTTTTGGATTGTATCCAGATCTGCGCGCGGGCGAAGAGCACTCGCGGCGCGCCCGGTTCCAGGCGACAGGCCTGCTCATAGACTTTCTCGCTTTCGTTCGTCCGGCCCCTCTTGGCCAGAAACTGCGCGAGATCGAGTAATCGCCCCACCGAATGGGGAGCAAGCTCCACGGTGCGGCGGAAATGAGCTTCTGCTGTTTCGAAGTCTTTCTTCTGTTCGGCCATCCGCCCTTGTGCAAACTGAGCTTCCGCCGGATTCACCTTAGCGATGAGCGGCAAGAGCGCGGCAGCCTTATCAAATCCCCCGCCCATGAACCCGGGAGCCTGAATGTAATAGTCGAAAAGGTCGTCCAGAGCTTCTTTATTGCGCGGATCCAGCTGCACAGCTTTCTCCAGTGCTGCACGCGCTTTATTTGCATGAGAAACAGCGCCCAGCGCCACCGCTGTCTCCGCCCTGCGACCCTCTGCCCGGCCCAGCCAGGTCAGCGTATCGGAATTTTTCGGATCCAGCGCCACCGCCTTCTCCAGCGCTTCCACGGCCTTCTTCGAATCCGCCTGCATCAGATAACAGCGGCCCAGCAGTTCCAGTGTCTCGGCAGTCTGCGGCAGCGTGCGAAGGGACGAAATAGCCGCCGGATAGTCCGTATGGTTGTAAAGGTCCAGAGCCTGGCGATAGCTTGACGGCTCCACAGCAAAAAGCGAACTTGCAACGGCAAATAACACGACAACAGCACGCATCGAAGTAGGGACTAATCCTTTGCTACTTCGGATGAGCGAAGGTCTTTAAAGGTTTCATCAGACGCCGGATGTCGCC
>JAUZEU010000394.1 GCA_030838885.1 Bryobacterales bacterium
CGTTTGAAGTGCGCCCAGCAAAACTGTCCTTCGCCCTTGTGGTATTTCACGTAAGTGGGACAGCGGTCGCTGCAAAGAATACCCGCGAATACTTCGCCCAGCAACTGAACCAGTACAAACAACCAAACACATGGAAGGCATGTAAGTCCGTCACGTGCTTGGGGTGCAAGAGGTCGTGGGTTCGAATCCCGCCAGCCCGACCAGTTAACCCTTTTATAATCAGCCCGCCGTTTGTTTTCAGATCATGAGGGGCTGGCTTATGTGCTCGAAATTGCCCTTACCGCGCTCTAAAGTACGTTTGCAGTTTCTGACTCGCAAGGGTCTCGCGGATCGTCCATGGCTGGGAAAGATGTGCCGGATAATGCAATACGCTGGTATCAGAGCTGCCGTCACGCCTTGCGCATCCAGCGCCGGTCACGGACGCAGCCGGGGGGCGCAAGCGGGGTACGGCTTCTCACACTGGTCTAAACACTGCCTGACATTCCGTGTAGCTTACCGACCCAACCTCAGTACGCTCGCGATTTGCTCCCCGACCATAAGAGCGAAGGCCAAGGTTGGTTAGCAAGGAGAACACCGTATGCGCAAGTTTGGTATAGCGTTGGGAATTATTACGCTAGTCATCATCCTCGCGGTGGCGATTTTCGCGTTGACGTTTGACATTAACCGATATCACGGCGTGATTCAGGCTGAGTTGACGAAACAACTGGGCCGCAATGTAACGTTCGGGGAGATGAGCCTGAAGGTGATTCCTCTGAGATTCGTGGCGAACGACGTGACGATTGCGGACGATCCGAAGTTGAACACGCAAACACCCTTTGTAAAGGCGCATGAGCTGGATGTCTCGCCCAAGCTCCTGCCGCTGCTACACAAATCGGTCGAGATCGATTCCCTGTACCTGCAACGACCGGACGTGGAACTGATCAAGGAACAAAACGGCCAGTGGAACTTCTCCTCTCTGGGCGGGGAAAAGGCGCCGGCTCCGAAGAAGGCCTCCGAAGAAAAATTTTCGCTGGGCAAACTGACGATTCAAGACGGCCAGGTCGCGATGACCGATCGCGAAGCGGGAAAGGCCCGATCTGTATATGACCACATCGGCGTGACTCTGACCGATTTCGCGCCCGATCAGGAATTCTCCTTCGATGCGGTAGTTCGGCTGCCCGGACCCGGTGACCAGCAGATCCAGTTGCAGGGGAGGGGCGGGCCAATCCGGCAAGATCAACCGGCGGACACTCCGTTCCACGGCACACTCAATCTGCAGCGGGTCGCGATTTCCGGCGCGCGGCAGTTCGTGAGCTCCCCCGCGCTGGCGAATATGGATGGCAGCTTCTCCGGGCAGGCCAAGGTTGCCAGTGAATCCGGAAAGCTGTCGGTGAGCGGCGCGATGACACTGCAGAACGCGCGGATGAATGGGCAGGATCTCGGCTATCCCATCGCGGCGCAGTACAGTGTGCATCATGACGTGCAGGCCGATCTTCTTAGCATCGATAGCGCGACGATTAAGCTGGGGTCGACCCCTTTGGAGATCAGCGGAACCGTAAACTCGAAACCCACGCCGGCACAGATCGAGCTTCGGCTAAAAGCGAATGGCATCTCGATCGCGGAAACGGCCCGGCTGGCCGCGCTCTCAGGCGCCGCATTGAAGCCAGGAGCGACCGTAGGCGGGACTCTGGACGCCAACATCGAGGCCCGCGGCGCCGCGGACACACCGGCACTAAATGGGACAATCAACGTCCGAGGCCTGCAGGTTAGCGGCAAGGATTTCCCGCAGCCGGTTCAGGTGGAGGCCTTGGCGTTGAACCTGACGCCAGCCGAAATCCGATCAAACCAGTTCGCCGTAAAATCGGGCGCGACCTCGATGAACGTGCAGTTCGCGCTGCAGCAGTATCTTTCCAGGAATCCGATGGTAAATGCGACAGTGCAGGCGCCGAACGCCGAATTGCCGGCGGTATTGTCGATAGCCAAAGCGTACGGCATTACCAGCTTGGATAAGGTTGGTGGGCAAGGGACGCTGAATCTCGACCTGCATGCCGCGGGGCCGGTGCAATCGGTCAAGTCTTCCGAACTCGCGCGCGCCCTCAATGGCACGTTGGTGCTGAATTTCCACGATGTCCATTACAGCGGAGCCGATATGAGCCACGAGCTGTCGGCCATCGCCGGAGTGATTGGCCTGCATCAAGCGAATCAAGGGACCACCAACATCAACAAACTGACGGGCAAAACTGACATCAAGAACGGGATTGCGCAAACCAATAACCTCGAGGCGCTACTGGACATCGGAAACGTCGGAATCACGGGAACCGCCAACCTGGTGAACGATCAGCTTAATCTGCGGGTGAGCGTCGTGATATCGAAGGAGCTGAGCCAGAAGGCAGGCGGGACCAGTATCACCGGCTACGCGAAAACCGCGCTGGCCAACTCCGATGGGGAGCTAGTGATCCCGGCTATCATAACGGGTACATTCGAACATCCGAGGTTCGCGCCGGACCTGCAGCAAATGGCACAGATGAAGATGAAAGGCTTGGTACCGAATTTCAATAACCCGAGCGCCGCAATTTCGGGAGCGCTGGGAAACCTGTTGAATCAGAAGCAGGGCGGCAACGGCACACAATCGCAGCAGCCATCGGAAACGCAGAATCCGGTGCAACAATTGCAGGGGTTATTCGGAAAGAAGAAGCAACAACAGCAGCAGCTGCCAAAGTGAGAACAGGCCTGGCGCCGGTCTGAAAGGACGGTAGCTTTGGTCACAACGACCCCAAAGGGCAGTGTTGCAATCTTGAAGTCGGGGCGCAGACATCGCACATTTACGCGTCGGGCAGTCACTCCGTCTTCAGTCCGAGGGTTCTTTCGACGAACGCGGCTGCCCGCTAATGTCGTTCTTCGATAGCCACCTGATTTGTCCCTTGCGAATCATATTCATCGTTTCGACTCCCTCAATGGTTCCGCACGCCGAGTGTAAGGCCCGGAAGACCTGACTCGCTCGCACCCGGACCTTGATAGCTCGATGGTCTTGTTCGATGATGTTGTTTGAGGTAGCGGACTGGTCGGCACCGGCAGCGCTGACCGAGTTGTCGGTCCACTTCAGTTCCGAAATCACCTTCGGATATGACAAATTGCCGTCTACATTGATCATCCGCGGAGGCGGATGGCCCGGTGAGCGCAATGCCTTCCGGAAGAAGCGTCTGGCTGCTCCAGCATCACGCTCTGGGCTCAGCAGGAAAGTCGATTGTAGCGCCTGTGGAATCCACCGCGCGGTACAGATAGGCCTATTTTGCCCGCCAGCCGAATATAGGTGTCGTCAACTCGCCACGAATCATTCGTCTTCCGGAGTTCCGCGCGGCAGCGGCGGTTCAGTTCGGGAGCGTACCGCTGGATTCAACGCCAGATTGCGCTCCGCCATGATCTCTTCGAGATTTCGCAAGCTGAGCGCGAATCGGAGATACCACCGGACACACAAGACGATGATCTCAGCTTCAAAATTGCCGTCCCTTGAACAGCGGCGGTTGGTTCCTTCTCATGCAGGCAAATCCTATCAGACCGTCCGAAGGCCAGTTTGCAACACATCCGTTCAGATTGACCAGCGTCTTGATGCCGATGGCGTCGAGTATCTTCTGCGGCCGGGCTATCGCCACAGTCTGGTATTCCGTCCCTTTCTGACGCCGAACCTCTATTCGGATCCACCGGCAATGGCACCCAGAACTCACTTCTGCCGAAGAGCGTAGCAGGCAGTTTGTAGTTGAGTTCTGTGATTTCTTCAGGTGGAGTACGGGGACGTGCATAAGAAGCGGTCGGTTGACGGGAGTGAGTCCGCTTACGGCTGGACGTCAGCACGGGTGGTCTCCAAGATCAGCGGTGCGGGCGGCAAATTCAGGTGTCGCCACTTTCGACAACGGCGTCCTGCAACGGGGCGTGCAATATGTACCTTATCGCTTACCAAAATGCCCGCAACTCCTTGCGATCTGCTGGTTGCGGGATAAAACGTTGGAGTTGTGCCTGTCCGCCGGGGATGTAGATCATCAGCCTCTTGGCGCACGTGAAGCGCGGATTCCGCGTGGCTTATGGAGATAAAGAGCTACAGGAAAAACTTGGCCGTACTGATCCGTGCCCTTGCGAATCTGCGAGGAAGGTCAAGACTTGCTGACTTCGGCAAGGGAATTTATGACGGCGCTGACGAAATCACTTCTTTTAGAGAATAGACGGTGCGAGGGGAGAATATCCCCCCAGCCACGAAACACACTCATCATGTTGGCTTCGATTACTCCAGTCTCTGATCCTGCACCCGGAACCGATGTGGATGATGGTAAGGCTCTTGACACGTCGGGTCCGCGTATCCGTTGTCCATTGTGCACCTGGATGCCTCAGAAGGGCGACCGCTGGGAATGCAGGTGTGGGCACTACTGGAACACCTTTGACACCGGCGGGATTTGCCCGGAATGCCTTCATCAGTGGACCACGACCCAGTGTCATGCCTGTCGTCGCTGGTCACCGCACTCCGATTGGTACGAGTACTGAAAAGAATCCTTGGGGCGTCATGAAGCCGCAAGGATAATGGGCCATCGCGACGGCGAGCACCGTCCTATCGCAGTCGTTCCATTCAGGATTCCAACTGACTCGCGATGGCAGATTGCTTCTATTTATTGCCGTCAACGCGGCCATGTGGATCGGCGAAGCCAAGGGCGTTTAGCAGTACTAATCCGGAGAGATGTCCTCCAGCCCCGTCGGGCGCTTTTACGGTAAAGCTGCCCGACAAGGGAGGGGCTTTCACACCGCTTCGCCAGCAAACGGCAGCCGAGAGAGGGTGCGACTCACTCGTGCCGTAAGGCCGTCATCGGATCGATTCGAGAAGCCTTCCTCGCAGTCATGGAACCAGCCAGAAGCACGGCGCCCAGAAGAATGGCTGCTGCCAACACCAAGGCAGCCGGGCTATTTGGTTTCACTCCGAAAAGGAAAGATTCGACGAATCTTGAGATGCCCAGCGCCGTGGGCACACCGATCGCAAGCCCCACTGCCGCCAGCACGAAGACTTGCCGCAGCACCATCCAGACGACGGCGCCGCGCTGTGCGCCCAGCGCCATCCGAATCCCGATCTCACCCGTGCGCCGCACAACTGTGTACGACATCGTGCCGTACAAGCCCACGCAGGCGATGAGCAATGCCAGGATGGCGAACGTGGTGCATAGCCTTGCGAAGATGATCTCCTGATTCATGGTCTGATCGATCTGGGCCGCTTGTGTTTTGACATCTGTCACCGGAACGCGCGCGTCCGCCTGGTGTACGATCGCACGTACCGTGCTGACGTAACGAAGCGGGTCGCCGCTGGTGCGAAGCGCGAACGTCATCTCATCCACCGGACGATACGAGCGCTGGCTAAACGGGAGATACACGACATCGCGAAACTCGCCTTTTAACGACCCATAGCGCGCATTTCTCGCAATTCCCACGATCTCGACCTCCTGGTCACTTAGCAGGCTGCGGAAAAAGGTCCGGAGCGCTTACAACGCACTTAGTAACATCTGCAAATTATTGATTCTACGTCGGGCGAATCGGCAAAACGGCCATTTTCAGGGTGCGTGAAAGCCTTTTTCCGCAGCCTGCTAGTACTACAGTGTTACAAAATCGAACTGCCGGATGTCGATGAGCAGGGTTATCCGGAGCGCACTCCACAGCCGGGACACTGAGGCAGCAACCCAACCAGATAGCGGGCAATAACGATTCTGATGGTCGCGAAGGAGTGCGGGTTATGCCGCTCAGGGCGTATGCGGCGAACCGCGAGGCCGGAAGCTTTGCGGTGGTTCGGGGGCGCGTAGTCTAAGATGACCGGCCCGTGCCGAGGAGGAAAAAAGGCTCCGCTCAGCTACCAGG
>JAUZEU010000603.1 GCA_030838885.1 Bryobacterales bacterium
ATGGCCGCATCAACTTAGCAGAGCCTCTGAGCTTATGGTGAGTCGCAGTCGCCCGATCCTGTTCGAAACGCCCGTGCTGCTGCATATTCTGCCGCCCCAGTCTCCATTAGGAAAGACTCCCCATAAGGCAGGTAATGGAGTTCTCTCCATTACGTGTCGTAACCGGCATTGCCCGCGGTGTCAGTCCGCGGCCAGAGAGCAGTGGCTTGCGGAACGGGCGAAAGAGTTGCTGCCCGTCCCCTGCCACGTCGTCTTCACCATCCCTCAACAGCTTGCGCCCGTGACATTGCAAAACCAGCGGGTCTGCTACGGCCTGTTATTCCGCGCCGTGTCCGAAACGCTGCAGGAAATCGCCGCCGAGTTTCCGCGCCTCCGGGCGAAATCAGGATTCCTTGCGGTGCTGCACACCTGGAGCCAGCAACTTGTGCACCATCCGCATGTCCACTGTGTCATGCCCGCAGGCGGATTATCCTTCGACGGATCGCGTTGGGTTGACTGCCATCCGAAGTTCTTTCTGCCCGTGCAGCTTCTGAGCAGCCGATTCCGGAAGAAACTGCTGGCCTTGCTGCGGCAGGCTTTTGCCGACGGCAAGCTGGAATTCCTGGGACAGTCAGCCGATCTCGCCGAGCCTGCCCGATTTGATGCGTGGCTCGAGAAGTCAAAGAAGACGAAATGGGTCGTCCATGCCAAACCTCCCTTTGGCGGGGCCGGAGGCGGTTTTGAAATACCTTGCCCGCTATACGCACCGCGTGGCGATCTCCAGCAGTCGGCTGCTGTTGCTGGAGAACGGCCGGGTCACCTTCCGGTGGCGCGACTCCCGACACGGCAACCGGTCCGGAACCATGACACTGGAAGCGGTCGAGTTCATCCGGCGCTTCCTGCTGCACATCCTGCCGTCCGGGTTTGTGAAGATCCGCCATTTCGGATTCCTGGCCAACCGCAATCGCGCATCCGCACTTGAACTCTGTCGGCGGCTTTTGAACGCTTCCCCAGGGGCAGCCAGTCCCGCTGCCATCCTGACCCGCAAGGAACAATCCGATGCCGAACGCCGCTGCCCGGTCTGTCATGTCGGACTGCTTAGAATCGTCGAGTGGCTCCCGCCCGATCAGATTCTGAACTGCCGGCCAGTTCACCTGCCGACAGATCCCGTCGACTCGTCATGAAACAACACCTCAAACCCGACAGCTACGGCACTCCGGCTCCGGCTTACGCGAGGCCTAACTCATCGTGTGTTTGGGGCATCGCCAGCCATCGCCAGGCATCCGAATTCGGCCGGGCCATCGCCGCTTCGAGCACATTTCAAACCCCCGGTACTGCCCCAACCCGAACTGAAACCTCACTCCGAATCGGTCATTGCACCGTCCGCGAACTCCACCAACGGAACCGGAAGATTCAATCCCCATAACCGAAGAAGCGGCTTAAGTACAACAGGCCGTATCGTCAGTACACCGGCGCGCGTGCTTTGCCTCGTTCCCGGACTTCCCTGCGCCGGCGCACTGCCGTTACAGCCCTGATTTGTTCTCGACAGTCTTCGACGTGTGCCGCCATTTCGGCAGATTCGGCTTGCCAGTTTCCTTTTTTCGTCCACAATACCTGTAGTGCTGGTCAGCGCCCGATTGTGGCCTCGTGATGCTGAAAAGGGCAATTTAGCTCAATTGGGGCCGCCCTCATGCCTGCCTCCCTCTCGCGTATCTCGCTGCGATTCGGAAGATCAACTGGCTCATTGCAACCCGGCGTATTCCGCCTTGGCTTCCCTGAGTATGGGGATACCCGGGTCGGCGTCCTTCCAAAGGGTGAGGAAGTCTTGATAGGCAGTCCTAGCCCTGGCTCTATCTCCCGCCAGGACCAACGCCCTGCCCATTTGGAGGCGCGCGAGCGCTCCAATGGGGTTGGCGAAAACGATCCCCCGGTGGTCCAGAATCTTCCGGAACTCGGCGGCGGCCTCGAAACTCTTTCGCTCGTTCAGATAGGCTTTGCCCCTCACATAGACCGGATACAGGGACCCGGCAAACCCAACAGAACTTGCGCCATGATAGCCCAGTTCGTAGGGGATAGCTGCTTGCAGCAGGTCGATCGCTTTAGAGGGTTTTCCACGATTTAGTGCATCAGAGGCCCGAAGAACCGGCAGGAAACTGAACTTCACGAGGGTGTCCTCCGGGAAACGCTTGGCCAGATCACCCGCGAGTTCTTCCGACCGGGAAGAATTGCCTGAAAGCGCGAGGGCTAGGGCAGCTCCATATTCGGCATCCTTCCCCCTGGCAGAACGGTGTGCCGACGCCGCAAGGCGCCTTCCCTCGGGTATGTTGCCAAAGAGAACCTCCCGCACTGCCGCTCCGGCTTCATGCTGAGCGGCCGCTTCTTGGCGATCCTTCAGACGCGCCAGGTCAATCGCGCGCCGGGACATCATCCTTGCCCGTTGTAGTTGACCGGAATATGCCAGGACTGAAGCCTCCTTATCGCGCATCCAGTCTTCCAACTCGGGGTTCTCTTCTCCCCGGCGCGCTAGCCGCTCCATCTCCGGTTCGTCACTCTTCAAAAAAGCGATGAGATACCGATGACCCACATAGTCGGGGATTTCCAGCTTGCGCGCGGCCGCCCGCTCGAGTGTGTTTTCGGCCTGTGGTAGAAAATCACGATAGATATAGTCTGAGGCAAGATTGGCGTAACCCATGGAATGGTCCGGATTAAGCTCGATCAGTCTGTTGTTTTCTTCCGTCGCCCTATCATATTTGCCAAGGGCAGTGGAAACGCTTGAGCCCAGGAACCCATGGGGCAGTGGATCGCGAGGATAGGTTTGGGACCACAGCTCGCAGGTCTGCTTCGCCTTTTCAAGGTCTCCTGTCACGATTCGATAGTACGAAAAATCGATATAGAATCTTTCCTGGTCACTCGCACGATCCCGGAATTGCCAGGCCTTCCTGGTGGCTTCCGCAGACAGGTCAGCCTCTCCAATCCCTCCATAAGCGCGCCCCAACCACGCGTACGCCGCCGCGAACCTGGGATCGATCTCGGTAGCGCGTTTGAGCGAGGGCACAGCGGCACGGTGACCGGTTGAATTGAGGACGCTCAAGCCCATGCTGAAAGCCTTCGCCGCTTCCAGCGACGAAGTGGTGGCTTCGGCCAGCGGGATTGAGTGCTCATGGATCATGGCCAGCGACTCGCCAAGCCGGCCCCTAAGTTTATTGGCCATTTGACTGAGCGCAGTCAGCACGTCCTCCTTTCGTCCGGCCTGCACCTGTTCGTCATCGAACACATCGCCGGTACGGCAGTTCCTGGCGCGCAAACCCAAGACGTATTTGCTCCCTAGGTGTGTAATGGAGCCCTCCAATACGGCAGTGCTTCCTGTCCGCACACAGATCTCCCGAGCAAGCTCAAAAGTGAGGCGTGCGTTCACCGGCCGTTCCATAAAGCTAAGCGAGCGTTGGATTCGCTCCTCGGAGACAAGACTAAGGAAGGGCGATTGCTCGAGTTCTACAGCTAGTCCCTGACGCAGCGTGCCATCAAACACCGGATCGCCCGTGTTGTTCACGAAGTCCGCGAGGATGACTGTATCTTTGTCCGTGAGCTTTGGCGTTCCGTTAGAAAAGACGTAAGCCGTCACGAGTGTCGCGATCGCCACCGCAGCTATCCAGATCGCTTTCCATCGGCTCGCACTCTTTGTTCTGGAGCCCACGACCAGCATCAATTGCCGAAGATCAGCAGCAATTTCCGAAGCGCTCTGGTAACGCAGCACAGGGTCGCTTTCCAAACACTTGGATATGATGCCCTCCAGTCCCAAGGGCGCCGCGCTCAGGCGCAATCCGGCTGAGGGCCGCCTGCCGGTCGCCATCTCATACAGCACCAGACCGAAGGAGAACAGATCCGTCCGCGCGTCGGCGGGCATTCCAAGCGCTTGCTCCGGCGACATGTACAGCGCCGTCCCGAGCACCGTACCCGGGCTTGTAAGCGACTCGTCCGTGCCGAGTTGAGCCAAGCCGAAATCGAGGATTTTGGCATGTCCGGGATGACCGCTTGTAGGTCGCATCACGAAGATATTGGCGGGCTTGATGTCACGATGGACCATCCCGGCCCGATGGGCGGCATCCAGCGCATCGGCAATGTCAGTCCCGATCTTCAGCAGAGTTTTCAACTCCAGCAGCCGGCTCCCAACTGCTGAATGGATACGCTCCTTTAGTGTTTCGCCTTCCAGATACTCCATAACCAGGAAGGGCTGGTCATCGTGCTCGCCGATATCGTGCACTGTACAGATGCCGGGGTGATTTAAGCTCGAAGCGGCCTGTGCCTCTCGGCGGAAACGGTTCGCCGCTAACGGATCGCGTGCGAACTGGTCAGACAGGAACTTAATCGCCACAGTTCGCTTAAGCCGGGTGTCCTCGGCTTTGTAGACGATACCCATGCCGCCACGGCCAAGTTCTTCAAAGATGCGGTAATGTGAAACGGCCCCCAACTGTGAGCCTGGGCTATACGGCCCGTTATGGCTCGACTGCCGAACTGTTGCCCTTGCGGCGAGTTCGATGGCCGGACTCTCCAGGAAACTGCCGCTCTCCCGCTCCAACTTCAGCAGGGAACGTGCTTCCCGCTCGAGAGGCTCGTCCCCGGCGCACACCTGCCGCAGAAACTGGTCGCGCTCTTCGGGCGAAAGTTCCAGCGCGGCATGTAGCAGGTTATCGAGTTGCTTCCACAGCTCCGGATCCATCGCGAGACCCTCCGCCCAGTTCGCGGTACAGCCACCATTTGGCGATGCTCCAGTCGCGGCGTACCGTGGCGGCCGAAACTTTGAGTACCTCGGCCGCCTCCTCCACACTGAGTCCGCCAAAGAAGCGCATCTCGATGATCTGCACTTTGCGTGGATCGAGACGGGCTAGTTCGTTCAGGGCATCGTCGAGAGCCACCAAATTGCCTGCCCGATCCCCGCCCATGGCGGCTCCCTCGTCCAGCGAGACGTGTTGCACACCGGCCCCGCGTTTCACGTTGTAGCTGCGCGCATGGTCAACAAGGATACGCCTCATGACCTGGGCGGAAACTGCGAAGAAATGGGCACGATTCTGCCATCGCATGCGTTTGTAGTCCGTCAGGCGTATGTAGGCCTCATTGACCAGTGCGCTCGTTTGGAGGCTGTGGCCGGAGCGCTCACGTTCCATGTAGTAGTGAGCCAGGCGGCGGAGTTCCTCATAGACGATCGGGGTCAAACCCTTCAGCGCGCTCTCGTCTCCCTCACTCCAGGCGCGGAGGAGCGAGCTTGCGTCGTTTGCATCCCTTTCACCAGAATTTGTCACCCTGCCTCGTCAATGGAAACCATTATACCGTTTTTCGCTCCCTTGATTTCGGCGCCCTTTTCGTTGCCGGCGTTAGCAATTCGGCGTGGATTCTCCGCCTATTTGGAGTGGGAGGATACATGAATATGAAAACGATCCAGACTTCGGCTTTGGTGGGCATCCTGCTCGCCACACTTGCGATGGCACAACCATCACCCTCGGTCGTAGCCGACAACGGCGCACGGGCTCTCGTCTACACTGAGATCCAACCTGCTTCGTCGCAGGCCGATCCGGCCGCGCAGTCGTATCGCCGGTGGGGCCTTCCTCACCGAACGGCACGCCAAAAAGGTGATCCGCCATCGGCTCACAGCCGCCTCTTGGTATACGTAATCACGAGTGGTCTACAGTTTGGTGCGGTAGATTTGCGGAGTGGGACATTTATAGCGATCGGTCCCGGCTTGCCGGCGGATGTGGGTGGTGGGTTGGTTCCGGGCCCCCACAAATCCTTACTGACTCTCTCGTCTTCCGGTAATCTGGAAGCGATTGATCCTGTTACGGGTAGAACCGCAGTCGTAGGCGCCACTGGATTGGGTGACTGTTCGACGCCTACCTCCTCCTGCGGACCAAACTCTGCCAACGTGATTGGCCAACTTGACGATACTTACTATGCAACAGACTTCGCCCAGAACCTCTATTCCGTCCGTCCCAGGACCGGCGCCGCCAAGCTGATTGGGCCCACGGGCATTCCTTCCATTACATTTATCCCTTTTAGTGCCAATCCGGATGGCTCACTGAATGTTTACGCTGAGAGTCTGTTCAGCGCCCGCGGCAAGCTCTACGCTAATTTTGCTACTGCAAGTCTTAACCCTGCAACAGGCACTGCCGCGCCCATAATTCCCGGCGCCCTATACGAGATCAATCCCAAGACGGGACACGCGAGGCTGGTTGCGCCTACGGACACAAGCCTCACAAGCGTCGTCAATGTGAACGAAACCATTTACGCGTTCAACGCGGAGACGGGTGAAGTGGTCACTCTCGACGTGACGAATGGTCTAACCGCCGCGGCTAGTGTACTCGACCCGGCGGCTGGTCTAATTGGGGGCGCGACGCCTGCCCGTCCGGCGGAAAAGGATTGATCAGAGGATGACTGCGGCATCGGTCGCCACAACAGGGCCGAGGAGCAGGAATGTGTTCATGCGGGGTCTGGTTGATACCAGCCCCGCTTTTCCATTTGCTGCCCTGAACAAAAATGTCCGGCAGCGCCGACTTCTTGATCCCGGCCCCGGCGTTCGGAGCAATACATTCTCCTGGTCGCCCAACTTTGCTTCCGCTACCCAACGCGAGCGGCGCTGGATCGGGGCGGGTAGGCGTTACCGGAAACGGCCACAGGCAGCGAGAGTAGGGGCCGTCCTTGAGCTGAGCTGTGGATTCCTGTTGCGAAATCCCCTTCGCACCAGCAACGACAAAGATGCATTTGCAAGGTTTGCGTCGCTCCGGCCGAATCACGCGCCACCCGGAAAACAGAGGCCAATTCACCCCCTGCGGATTGCGCCTGGTAGGTCCTTTTATACTGGCTAATCCGTAGAAGTTAG
>JAUZEU010000605.1 GCA_030838885.1 Bryobacterales bacterium
AAGCCTCCGCCCAAAGGCGACGATCACAGCCGCGTCGATTCCGATCTGCACGTGCGGATTTCCGTAAAGGCCGGGTCGCATCAATTAGCCGCGGCGTTCCTCAAGAAACCGTCGGCATTGCTGGAAACAGAGCGGCAGCCTTATCAGGCGCACTTTAATATGGACAGGCATCCCAGGGTGCAGCCGGCTTTGTATTCCATTTCGGTTCTGGGGCCGTTTGACGCGAAGGGGCCGGGCGAGACCGAAAGCCGCCGCAGGATTTTTGTGTGCCACCCCGCGAAAGCGGCGGAACACCCCGCGAAGGCGGCAGAAGAAGATGGCTGCGCGAAACGGATTGTATCAACCGTGGCGCGGCGCGCGTGGCGCAGGCAGGTGTCGGATGGTGACATAGCGGTCCCCCTCAGGTTCTATAAGGATGCGCGTAAGGGCGGAGGCTTCGAGGCAGGCATCGAAATGGCGCTGCGGGCAGTGTTGATGAGCCCGCAGTTTCTGTTCCGGGTCGAGCAGGATCCGGCAAACGTGGCCAGTGGAACGGCTTATCGCCTGAGCGATGTGGAACTGGCTTCGCGTCTTTCGTTCTTCCTGTGGAGCAGCATTCCGGACGATGAGTTGCTCGACTCCGCTATACAGGGTCGGCTGCGGCAGCCTGTCATCCTCGAAAAGGAAGTACGCCGTATGCTGGCCGATTCCCGCTCCGAAGCCCTGGTGAACAACTTCGCCGAGCAATGGCTGTATCTGCGCAATCTGGCGTCGGCGAACCCGGATACCCGTATGTTCCCCGATTTCGACGACAATCTGCGGCAGGCATTTCGCCGCGAGACGGAAATGTTCTTCGAGAGCATCATGCGGGAAGACCGGAACGTGCTGGATCTGCTGCGCGCTAACTACACGTTTGTGAACGAGCGTTTGGCGAAGCACTACGGGATTCCAAATGTGTACGGCAGCCGGTTCCGTCGGGTTACGTTTGAGCCGGGAGACAGCCGCGGCGGTCTGCTGAGTCAGGGAAGCATCCTTACAGTAACCTCCTATGCCACCCGGACTTCACCCGTGATTCGCGGCAAATGGGTGCTGACGAACATTCTGGGCACGCCGCCGCCGCCGCCACCGCCGAATGTGCCGCCGCTGAAAGAGGCTGCGGATACGGGCAAGGTGCTCACCATGCGGGAACGGATGGCGGAGCATCGGGCGAATCCGGCCTGCGCGGGGTGCCATAAGTTGATGGATCCGGTGGGATTTGCGCTGGAGAATTTCGATGCGGTGGGCCGGTGGCGGACTGCGGAGAATGGAGTTCCCGTTGATGCGGCCGGGGGACTGCCGGACGGCTCGGGGTTCACCGGGATCGCAGGGTTGCAGAAAGCGCTCCTCAACCGGCCGGAACTCTTTGTCTCGACGACGACCGAAAAGCTCCTCACCTACGCTTTAGGGCGCGGTGTGGAGGATTATGACGCTCCTGCAGTTCGCGGTATCGTGCGAAGCGCGCGCGACAGCGATTACAAGTTCTCGTCCATCGTTTTAGGAATTGTTAACAGCACGCCGTTTCAAATGAGGAGATCGCAATGATGATCACGAAGAAGGCTCTGCCCCGCCGGGCTATGTTGCGCGGCATGGGTGCTACGCTGGCGCTGCCGCTGCTGGATGCCATGATTCCGGCAATGACGGCGCTTGCTGCAACGCCTGCCGCCCCGGTGCGCCGGCTCGGGTTCGTCTATGTGCCGATGGGCAGCTATCTCGCCCGCTGGACGCCCTCACAAGTGGGCACGATCTCGGAGCTTTCTCCGTCTCTGCATTCGCTCACGCCGTTTCTCGATCAGCTCACGGTGGTGAGTCATCTTGAAAATAAGAACGCGTACTCACCGGGCAACCACGCGACCGCGAACTCCGGCTTTTTGAGCGCGGCCAAAGCGAAGATGACCGAGGGCTCGGATTACGAACTGGGCACGACTGTCGACCAGATCGCCGCTCAGCAGATGGGCAAAGATTCGCGCCTGCCTTCGCTCGAGCTCGGGATGGATCTGCTGACCACGGTCGGCAACTGCGATAACGGCTTTGCCTGCGTGTACCAAAACAATCTCTCATGGTCATCGCCCACAACGCCCCTGCCCGCCGAAGCGCACCCGAGAGTGGTGTTCGAACGGCTCTTTGGCGACGGGGGCAGCAATGCTGACCGGATGGCCGAACTGAAGCGCAATGCCAGCCTGCTGGACTGGGTGAGCGACGATATCGGGCGGCTGCAGAGAAAGCTGGGACCCGGCGACCGGTCGAAAGTCAGCAACTATCTGGATACTGTACGTGAAGTCGAGCGCCGGATTCAGAAGGCTGAGGCACAGACGGCTGATTCGCACCTGCCCGATCTCGAACGCCCCGTTGGCGTGCCCGCTGCTTACGCCGATCACGCGAAATTAATGTTCGATCTGCAGACACTGGCGCTGCAGGGCGATGTCACGCGAGTGATTACGTTCCAACTGGCGCGGGAGACGAGCACGCGTACCTATCCGGAGATTGGCGTGTCTGATCCGCATCATCCGCTGTCGCACCATTCGAATAATCCGGAAAAGCTGGAGAAACTGGCGAAGATCAATGCTTACCACGTATCCCTCTTTGCGTATTTTCTGGCGAAGCTGAAGGCCACTCCCGATGGTGAAGGGACCCTGCTGGACCATTCGCTCTTCCTTTATGGCAGCGGTATGGGGAACCCGGATGTGCACGACCATATCGACCTGCCGATTGTGGTGGCGGGTGGCGCAGCGGGCCGGGTGAAGGGCGCGCGTCACGTCCG
The DNA here is from genome assembly GCA_030838885.1 of Bryobacterales bacterium. GTDB lineage: Bacteria > Acidobacteriota > Terriglobia > Bryobacterales > Bryobacteraceae > BOG-234. The sequence goes on from JAUZEU010000605.1 coordinate 2,777, forward strand.
GTACACCGAACCGACACCGCTGGCCAATCTGCATCTGACGCTGCTGGACCGGGTGGGTGTCCGGCTGAACTCGTTTGCCGACAGCAATGGCAAGGTTGCAGAAATATGAGAGTGCTGCTTGCTCTGGCACCCGCTGCGCTGCTGGCGGCGGGTTCGGATTTTCGTCTTGCCGACGCGGAGAAGAAGGCAGATAAGATTGCTGTTCGCGAGTTGTTGAACAAGCATGCCGACGTCAACGCCCCTGCCGTGGATGGAGCGACCGCGCTGCACTGGGCGGCTTATTGGGACGATCTGGAAACGGCCCGGCTGCTTATTGACGCGGGGGCCAACGTGGATGCTACAAACCGCTACGGAGTGACGCCCCTTTCCCTGGCGTGTACCAACGGGAATGCGTCCATGGTCGAATTGCTGCTCAACGCAAAAGCGGACCCGAATTTTGCCTTGCCGGAAGGGGAAACGCCCCTGATGACGGCAGCGCGGACCGGAAAAGCCGACGCAGTGAAGACGCTGCTAAAGCATGGCGGCGACGTGAAGGCGAAAGAAGCAACCCACGGGCAGACCGCTTTGATGTGGGCGGCGGCCGAAGGAAATGTGGCCGCGGTCGAGATGCTGGTTGAGTTCGGGGCAGATCTGCATGCGGTTTCGAAGGGTGGATTTTCGGCGCTTATGTTCGCGGTGCGAGAAGGTCAGACCGGTGCTGTAAAGGCACTGCTGAAAGCCGGCGCGAGCGTCAACGAGACCTTACAGGCTCCTGCAAAACAGGCCGGCATCAGCGCCATGGGTCTGGCTGCGGCCAATGCGCATTTCGAACTCGCGGCGATGTTGCTGGATGCCGGAGCGGACCCCAATGCCGCAGGCCAGGGATGGACGGCACTGCATACGATTACCTGGATTCGTCATCCCGGTTATGCGAGCAATGACCCGGCACCGACGGGATCGGGCAACATGAGCAGTCTCGAGTTTGTGAAGAAACTGGTAAGTAAAGGCGCAGACGTCAATGCAAGGATGACGAAGCGGACCAACGTGGGTTTAAGCAGTCTGAACACCTCCGGCGCTACTGCGTTCCTGCTGGCCGCCCGAACCGGCGATGCGGAAATGATGCGGCTGCTGGTGAAGCTGGGCGCTGACCCGCTGCTTCCGAACGTGGACAATACAACACCGCTGATGGTTGCCGCCGGTGTGGGGACCCGTTCTCCGGGCGAGGACGCCGGTACCAACCCAGAAGTTTTGGAAGCCGTGAAAGTGGCAATCGAACTCGGGAATGACGTAAACGCTGTGGATAAGAATGGTGACACCGCGATGCACGGGGCGGCTTACAAGCAGGTTCCCGCTGCTGCGCAGTACCTGCTGGACAAAGGCGCTAAGATCGAGGTCTTCAACAGGAAGAACAGCCATGGATGGACGCCTCTGCGGATTGCGGACGGAGTACATCGTGGCATGAACCTGCGCGCCTCGCCGGAAACCGCGGCTGTCCTTCGCAAAGCAATGAGCGCAGCCGGAGTCTCCACCGTGGTGGATCCGGAAGAAGGCATCAGCGGAGATACGAAGTAGTCGATTCGGATTATTGCGCCCTCCGTTCGGGCTGGCTAGACTCAATGGATCATGAGCCGCTCCAGATACTACGGTCTTCTTTCTCTGTTTTTGGCGATCGCAATTTTCGGGCTGGCTTATCCGATATATGTGATCCGGCCATTCCGTTATCAGGGTGCGACTGAACTCCAGGCAGCACTGTTTGTTTTGCGATACCGGGGCTTGCCGGAAACCCTGGTGGCAATCGCCTCGGTACTCACAGTCGTGGTCTGGTGGCGCAATCGCGCTGGCAGGATAATCGGTATTGTCGCGACTGTCATCGTCATCGCCTGTGGAATGCTCTCGCGTGTGAACGTGTATGAAATCATGTTCCACCCGATCAGTCAGCCGTCGTTCGCCGCCGCATCCGATGTCCGGCTGGATGGAGATGAAAAGGTAATCGCAGTCAGGATCGGTAGCGCTTCCCGCGCTTATCCCGTCAGGAACATCGCATATCATCATGTCGTAAACGATGTGGTCGGAGGCGTTCCGATCGCTGCGACCTATTGAACGCTCTGTCACACCGGTCTGGTGTGGGGGCGCGAGCTGGACGGTCTGGTTCTGACCTTCCACCTTGCTGGTATCAACAATCAGAACTTTCTCATGCGGGATGAACAAACCGGCACTTACTGGCAACAGATCAGCGGCCGGGCGATCTCGGGTCCGCTGTCTGGCAAGGCTCTGAAGCTTGTAGCGTCCGATGAGCTTGGACTGTCCCTCTGGAGGTCGGAGCAGCCAGGCGGTACGGTCCTCAAGGACGTTCCCGCTTATGTCCCGAGTTACGCGGCGAAGAACTGGGACGTAAAAATGAAAAAGACGCCAACCGTCCTGAGCTATCCGGAGCACGGATTTGGCCCTCGCGAGCTGATGCTGGGAGCCAGGGCCTTCGGGGAAGCCCGCGCCTGGCCCTTCGAACGGGTCATTAGCGAAAAGCTAATCAAAGATCGAATCGGCGGACAGCCGATGCTGCTTGTAGTCGGCCCGGACGAAAAATCCGTACGTGCATTCCGCACCCCCGTGTCAGTCGAGTTCTATCGCACTGCCGCTAACCCGCCGGGCCTGATGATGGACAGCGCCACTGGCAGTGAGTGGAATTTTCAGGGATGCGCCATTACCGGCAGGTCAAAGGGAACCTGCCTGGACCGCATCGAAGTGATTGCGGACTACTGGTTCGATTGGCGCAACTACAACCCGGGAACGACGGTGTACACGGGCAGCCATGAAAAGCAGTCCAGCCCCCATCAGTAAAGCGACCGGCGGTTCCGGAGTGACATCCACCTGATTGTGCGCCGAGTCGGAGGAATCGCCCAGGAAGACGCCGCCGTCGATAATCTGCGCAGTCAACTGTGCGCCTCTCTGAAAGTTCGTGGAACCCGCCGCTGCCCAATAAATGTAGTTGGCGAATTGCCCGTACTGATACAGTTCGAGATTACCGTTCACAAAAGCCGAGCCGGCAATCCCGGTCACTCCCGTACTTCCGAGATACGTAGCCAGTCCGGTGGCGATATTGATCCTGTAGAGGTCATCATTGGCCCCCACCTTGCCGGTTGTATACAGCAGGGACGCTCCATCGCTGGAGAGACTTGTATCGTTATGACCATTGTTAGGCCCAAGACCTGTCTTTCCCACCAGCGACGCTTTACCATTTGAGGCATTAATGGAATAAAGACTGGAAGCGTAATCGATCGCGAATAATCCAATCTGCCCACCACCAAAAGCAGCCAGACTGAGATTCATCCCGGTGTTTCCGGCCAGATGTGCCGCGCCGGTCACGGAGTCCACGGAATAGAGGTTATTGCCAAAGTCCTCCAGATATAGCAGCCCGTTCATCGCCGCGATACCACCTGCTGCTCCTACGGGAAGGGTGCTGATGTGAGTGTAGGCCCCGGTTGCATCGTTCACCGTCCCATAGCGACTGTCATAAAAAACCACGTTCACACTGCTCGCCATGACAGGCAGAGCAAGCAGGAGAACGGCGCACGGCAGCAAATTGGCGATCCGAAGATTTCGCACATTGAGGTATCGGCGGGCCGCCGCAATGACTTTAGGCCGGGCGCTCAGAATTTGTCTCTGCTCTCTGCGTTCGCTTCCACATCTGCCCGCGTGGGCCAGGCGGTACGCAGTTGTTTTTTCGCGAGCAGTGGCAATTGATCCTTCTGATGGGGCGAGCCGGGCTGCGACGAATTTCCGTAGGTCATCAGTACCTTAGCCCTGAGGGGCGTACTGAATTCCACTGCCGAAATCCAAGTCTCGCCATGCGTTTGAGAACGGGTCTTGCCATGGGCATTGCCAAAAGTGATGACGCGGAAGATACCCAGATTTCCAAACCCGCCGTTTCCTGGCAAGTCCAGTCCGGCATGCCGGAATCGCATCACGTCACCCCACGGGACGTCCAGCGCACCATAGAACCGCACCGTATCGTTCGCAGCGGTATCGAGCTGCTGCACCGCCTTTTCCGGATCTTTCAGACCGCGCGGTGTGGTGAGCGGCGACTTGATCTCATACGGGACCGCAAAGCCTGCCTGAGAACCCAATGACGGCGTCATAAACTGCATAGCCCAATGGTAGAACAATACGGCGCCCCGGCTGTCGGCTTCAGCCTGCCGGTCCCATTTCGCCAACACATCTGCAGCCTCTTTCGCGATGGGCGTCCCGAACTTTGCGGCGGCAGTCAGCAGATCCGGCAGGATCCGGTCGGCCAGTTCAGCGCGCGTGGAATGTTTGTACGCGATGAAATTATCATAAGTAATCTTCGGATCCTCATAGAGCATACGCAGCGACCTTTCCGCACGGAAAGAGATCGTCCGCGGCGCCACATATGAAGGATATTTGTCCGGATCGAGTGTGTCCGGCCAGGAGGTATTCCATGGCGGATCGTTCGTGTTTTGCACGTAGCCGGAAGCGGGGTCAATCGACTTGGGCACTTCCGCATAAGAAAGGTAGCCGTCCCAAAACGTTTCCGAGGTATCACCGGGCACCACACCTGCCCAAAACTTCAGATCGCCCTTCTTTCTTCTGGGAATGGTGCCATTCAAAAGGTATTCTATGTGGCCGT
>JAUZEU010000722.1 GCA_030838885.1 Bryobacterales bacterium
CGGAATCGTCAGCTCACAGCGGCCCCCCAGGCAGAACTGAGTTGAATCGGCGGCCAGGGCACCTGGGACATTGTCGAGCGCGGTTTGCGTTTCTGTCTGCATGGCGGCTCTCCATGCCCGACCGGGCGAACCGGCCACTGCACTCGCGAGCCCGAGTTGGTCTACGTGGAGCGTGAACCCGCGTTTGACCAGATCGCCGGGGCTGTGCGAATTACGAAAATAACATAAGCAATGAAGCGGAGCTCCCATGCCGCACCCAGAGGCCAACGCTACCGGCCGAACAAGAAGCGGGTGAAAAGGCATGAGCAACGCGGGGAAGATCTCGTTCATCTCCATGGGTCGTGAGGAGCATGAGTCCGCTTTCACGCCCAAAAGAAGTGCTGATCGTCAAGCTAAGAGAGAATTTCTTATCGCTTTGTTGCGACTATCGCAATACATCGGGCAAAGGCGTACTCAGATGGATTAAAAGGGACATTATCCGAAGGTGGCATAATCGATTAACGGAAAATACACACCGTCAACGGAAATCCCCATGAAGCTCCCACTTAAATCCGTGACTCATCCCGCGACTCCAGTATCTTTGCCGAGCAGAATACCTGCCGCGCCTCCGGTTTATCGACCCGTACCACTTGCCTCCGTTCAGCGCCAGAAAGCACCTCCCGTATATCGACCCAACCCCGTGATTCCGGCTAACGGTGTGGCGCAGCGCTCGCCAGCACCTGCCGTCTATCGACCTGTTGCCATTAAATCGGGCACGGCGCGGCCATCGCTCGGTCCTCCGATCTTTTCCCCTCGCCAGCATCAGTTAACTGTCCAACGCTCCTGCTTTGATGGCATCCGCTCCTGGTTCGGATCTTGTTTTGGTTCAAGTCAATCGGGGTACCGCCCTCAGGTTGACATGGAGATGGGGGAGTCGGAGGCTCAACATCCAGTGTTTAACTGGGGTTCGGCCCAGTTTATGGGTTACCACAAGACGGCCTTTTGGGATACGATCAAGCGAACAGGTGACTTTAAAACTGGCGGCGGAAGATTTGGGGAAGGTATCTATCTTTGCCAATCCGACTACGCCTGGCTCGCATCTGCTTACCCGGCGCTTAACGTTCTCGTGGAGGTTGGCTACGTCGGAGATACTTCAGCATGGACCGTCGCCGAACTCCGCTTTGCCGACTATAACGCGCAGATTGAAGGAACCTGCGACGTCATTAGAACGCCAAATCAAGAGGGAATGCTAAACCAAAAGATCATTAAATTTAATGGACCCCACAACATCAACAGGGCAAACATCAGGGTTCGCCTTGCACGATAAGGGAGATCAAAGGCTGCCGAGTAGGTTACTACCCCCATTAGCGCCTGATCCTGGCAGACACTAAAGCCTGCATTACAGCCTCCTTCCTGTCAGAATTCTGCTGCGACAGTTTCAGCGAATACTCCTCCGCCAGATATTCGGTAATCCGAGCGTCACAGCATCGCGTTGTACCGCAAACCACGCGAGTTGTAGTGTGTGTTTGACTCCGCACTACAGGCAGCGCACTTGACGGAAACCTTAGAATGCCGCATTGACAGATTCTACAGTGCTTTGTCGTGTGCACAATTGAAGCTTCCTTACAAAGTTCTGCTAACCACATACCTAGAGCTTCGTCAGATGCTACAGATAGAAAAAGCAGGTATGCAGACCTCAAACACCGCCAAATCCGATATCCCGCAAGGCACCCTTGACCTCCTGGTCCTGCAAATCGCAGCGCTCGGCCCCATTCACGGCTACGCTATCGCCCAGCGCCTGCAACAGGTCTCGCGTGACGTCCTTCAGGTCCAGCAGGGCACTCTCTATCCCGCACTCCATCGCCTTGAGAACAAAGGCTATCTCGCATCTGAATGGAAGGAATCGGAAACAAAGCGGGAGGCGAAATATTACAAGCTCACCGCCAGAGGTCAGCAGCAGCTCGAAACAGAAACCGCGAATTGGGCCCGCCTGGCGAAAGCCGTAAGCCTGGTACTGCGGCTCGCAAAGGGAGAAGCGTGATGAACTGGCTGGGACGGTTGCTCAACCGGCAAAGGCTCGAAAGGGAGCTTGGCAAAGAGCTCGATTATCACCTGGAGCGTCAGACTGCATCCTATATCGAGGCCGGACTTACGGAAGCCGAGGCACGGCGGAAAGCTCGCCTTGAGTTCGGCGGCCCCGACCACATTCGCGAGGAGTGTCGTGATGCCCGCGGAACACTCTGGCTTGAACGCCTCTTCCAGGACACTCGCCTGTCCTTCCGGCTTCTGCGCAAGAGCCCCGCATTTTCGCTGGCTGCAGTCGGGACTCTCGCGCTCGGCATCGGCGCCAACACCGCCATTTTTCGCCTGCTTGATGCCGTGCGTTTGAGCGCCCTTCCCGTCCACGATCCTCAACAACTGGCACTGGTGGACATTGCCGACACCGCTGGCCGCCGCGGCGCTCAGATGACTCCGAATCCTGCCCTTACCAATCCACTCTGGGAGCGCTTCCGCGATACGCAACAAACATTCTCCGGAGTGCTTGCCTGGGGCAACAGTGACTTCAACATCGCCACAACCGGCGAAACACGCTCCATGCGCGGGCTTTATGTCAGTGGTGATTTCTTCGGTGTCGCCGGCATTCAGCCTTTTGTCGGCCGCGTATTCACCCCTGACGACGACCGGCGAGGCTGCGGAATCCCTGGCGCTGTCATCAGCTACGGCTTCTGGCAGCGTGAATTTGGCGGGGATGCTTCAATCATCGGCCGCAGGATCAGCCTGAATTACCAGCGCGCGGAAATTATCGGCATCACCCCAGCCGGTTTCACCGGGTTGGAAGTGGGGCGTGCTTACGACGTGGCCGTGCCCATTTGCTCGCAGCCCGTGTTGCAGCCCGCCGGTAACTACCTGGAGGCCGGCACCTTTTGGTGGCTCACCGTGATGGGCCGTATGAAACCAGGTCAAAACCTCGAGACTGCCAGCGCGCAACTGCGGACCAGTTCGCCCGCCATCTTTCAGGCGGAGCTACCGTCCAACTATCCGGCGGAAAACATCAAAGACTATCTCAATTTCAAACTGACGGCGAAGCCCGGCAGTGATGGTGTGTCCGTTCTGCGCGAGC
>JAUZEU010000723.1 GCA_030838885.1 Bryobacterales bacterium
GCATACGCCGTCGTCCCGTTTCTCAGCACGCTGGCCTCGTTGAATGGATGACCATTCGGCACGGTCAACGAGGGATGATCAAACGGCGCTTTCTCCAGCCGCACACGATCATCCGTCAGCGCCTTCATGAATGCCACCAGACTCGCCTTGTCATCAGCGGAAAGGTTGAGCGGCAAAATAGCCGGGGCGCGGTTTGTGAGATTAGGTCCGAAGGCGCTGGTGTTAGCGGTGTCTGCTCCCGCCCCGTCGCCGCCGCGGTTATAGAAATCCACTACCTGATCGAGAGTCGCCTGACCTCCGTTGTGGAAGTAAGGCCCGGTCAGTTCCACGTTTCTTAGCGTAGGAACCTTGAAAGAACCATCAACTGCGTCGCGATCGGCTGCTCCCACCAACATGCACATGTCAACCTGGAAGCTGCAGGTGGCGACGGAGATATTGTCGGGGCCGACGCCGGACATCGAAGTAAGCGAAGGATTGGTCAGCAGATACTTTGTCAATTGCCGGCTCCAGCTGAGTGAATTGCCCCACGGATCCGTAGCGCCCACGCCGATGTCCTCGGCTGTGGGACGGACACCGATGTTATAAGAACCGCTGTCGTAGAGAGCAACCGCTCCATCGCTCATCTGCATGTGCTCAATCAGGCTGCCCCCATGCTGGAGTTCCTTCATGGTGGTGCCGGCTCCGGTGAACTCGCCCGAACGGTGGCAGAACACGCAGTTTCCGTTTCCATTAAATACCTGGAAACCATGAACCTGCTGCTGCGTCATTGCCTTTATGTCGCCGCTGGCGTAACGGTCGAACGGCGAGTCATCCGACACCAGCGTCGATTCATAGGACATGACCGCGAGGCCCCAGAACAGAGAAAAATTCTTCTCTATCTGCCGGAAGCCTTCCATTGTGAGCCTTCCCGAATTCCAGAAACGGGGCGCGAAGGCTTTCTTGATGAGCGTTTCGTAATCGGTCGTCAGACCTTTTCCTGGTTTTCCCGCGTAGGGACCGAGCACGCTGTCGGTCGGATCCACAGTTTGTCCGGATAGCGGGATCGTCACGGGCACGCCCGTCCGGTTGTGCAGGAGCAGTTTCTGGCCGATCTGCTCGAAGCCTCTTCCGTTGCACGACATCTCAAGATTGCTGCCCGGAGGCCCAACGGCCTGCGACGCGAGGCTCGCATCCGGAATCACGACCTTTAAGGGTGAGAGATTGCCCAATACATCGGCCACCATCACGCTGTTCACGGGATCGATTCCGGCGGTGGGATCGCGCATCCCGAACGGGTTTCGACCGTTGAAGATGTTGTTTGCGCGCCCGTCCCAGAAATTACGGAAGTTGAATATTGCGTTGATGACTGTCGGCGTGTTGCGCGGCTCCACAGCGCGCGTGTTGATGCCGCCCACGCTGAAAGTGGGAGACAGCGCCGCAGCGCATACCTCGGCTTTCCTTGCGGGAGAAAGCAGGTTCACGTACGAAAAGTCGCCGCGAAACACTCCCTGTGAGGAGACTACATCATTGCTGTCATAGGAAACCGCGGAATTACGCTCGTTAACGTCACTCAGCCGATGGAACGGGAAGTCGGCTCTCGTCAACGTGCTATTAGGCCCCCCTTTTCGGCCGGACCCCATCGGGTCATAGATATCCTGCACGGCGGCGTTGGTATTGCGAAGACCGGGGTTGATCATATTTTTGGCCCGGTGGTCCGCTCCGGCATGGAAATGACAACTCGCGCAGGCAAGGCCATCGCTTCCCGCCTGCTGATCCCAGAACAATGCCTTGCCAAGAACAATCGCCGCCTGCCGGTCCGTAACAAAGCTTGTAAGGTCCGGCAACGGCACCTGAATCTGACTGAGTGCACCTGGCTGGGGAGGACGATCGTTGGGAACTTGTCCCTGCTGCGCGAAGGCCCCGCTGATGCTTAGAAGATATACAACGGCGGCCGCGGAATGGGAAAGTATTTTATGCTCGCTCTTATTCATCGTGTGACCTCAATCTGCAACTGAAAACTGAGCTTATGGCACGTCGCCCCATGCCTGAAACGGCGGTAATACGCGGTCGTTATCCGAAAAATTACCGACTATGACAGCGCAGCGTACCAGTACCGACGGTTATTACTTCGGGTCGGTGTGCCGTACTATTGCTAATTTTTCTCAGGGACCGCTACCCTGATAATTCTTTATGTCAGGTATATGCCGGAGCGCCCCCAGAGGACGCGAGTGACTTTTGATTTGCAGGTGATGGTACAAAGAAAAGGTGGTCATGTACAGAAACGGATCAGTTGTGCTCGTCGTTGGCCCCGGCTCCCGTCGGCTTCCCCTGATCGCTGCGTTGCAGCGCAATGGGTACGAAACACTGGAGGCGCAGGACGGCTTCGGGGCGCTACAGATGGCGATCGACCGCAACGTGGACTTGTTGATTACAGATGATGAAATGCCGGGGTTAACAGGTCGTGAACTGATCGGAATTATGCGGAAGCATCGGGCTGTAGGCAATTGTCTGCTGATATCCGATTACTTCTGCCATTGATACTCCTGGAGTGCTCTATAGAGAGAAAAGTGGCTTTTGGGGTGATTAAACAAGACAAAGTACACCTGGAGCAGATCATTGCGACGCTCCAGAGGATGGGAAGCGGGGCGATTTAGCGCCCCAGACCAGCGTCGGCGTCACTGGCAGACACGCTGCAATTGGGGTAAGTCAGAATCCAGCGGCATGGAAGTCCCCGGGGCGAGGCGGTTCCGAATCACTGGAAAGTCCGAGAACTCCAGCGTGTATAGCATCCGGCGCGCAATTGCGCTTGAACGTTACTTCCGGGAATCAGGCCTCGGCGACTTCTACCGCCGGATGCGGGCAAAACTCCGAGCGCCAAAGGCCATTATTGCAGCCTCCCGCAAGCTTGCTTATCACCCTTCATCTCATCACTACCCGGCAGGAATTCGGGGACACCCGGTTTGCCACCAGACCTGTGCAAATTAAATTTGTAAGACTGTGAAGCGAGGATTCGGTGTTGAGGTGGCAAGGTGGAAGGCAGGGCTGCTGGTAGCGTTGGATCGGGTTCCGCAAGAACCGAAGCAACGGGCAAC
>JAUZEU010000740.1 GCA_030838885.1 Bryobacterales bacterium
GAAGGTCCATTCCACGTGGGCTTCGCCGAACACGACGTACGAAGACGCAGTCCTGGCATTCGTGGACGGCGCACTGGATCCGGAAGCTTCGAAAACCTTCCTCGCGGCGTTCCTTCCGTTCGAGGAACGGGTGGCGCGGCTGGCGATTCATAACAGCCTTGTCCAGACGACACTGAAGCTTACGGTGCCAGGGGTTCCCGATATTTACCAGGGGGCGGATCTGTGGGACTTGAGTCTGGTCGATCCGGACAATCGCCGGCCGGTGGATTATGAATGCCGCGTGCGGTTGCTGGAACAGTCAGCGGCAACCCCCATGCGGGAACTCCTGGCCCGCTGGCAGGATGGAGCGGTGAAGCTGCAGCTAACGTCGAAGATTCTTGCCTTCCGTGCTGCCGACGCGGAACTCTTTGCGCGCGGCGAGTACGAACCGCTGCCGGCAACCGGTCCCAAGGCAGATTTGATCTGCGCATTTGCCCGGCGCAACGGAGAGCGCAGCGCCATTATCATGACGGCGCGCTTTCCGGCACGTCTGGAAGCGGATCCCGACTGGTCCGGCACAGCCGTCGCCCTCCCACAGCATCTGGCAGGGAAGACCTGGCGGAACGTGCTGACGGGCGCGGTGCTGCAGGCCGGGGAGGCCAGCCCCGAGGCGGGGCTGGCGCTGGACGGACTCCCCATTGCGGTCTTCGCCGCGGATTAATGAACTCCTTGCCCGGTTGATCCCGATTTCGGCGCATACAGCATAGCGACCAAAGCGCCAATAGCCAGACCACTCACCAGGGTGCCCATGCCCATGCCGCCGGATTTTTCGTAGCCTCTGGGTGCGGTACGTGCCTGGCTGAACGGCGCTTTGACCGCCTTCACATTGACCCGTTTTTTGGCCAGTTGGGTCAGCAGTTCGTCCGTCTCTTCCTCCTCCTGCAGCGTGTCGGCCAGCAGGCTGGCCGCTTTGATGTAGCCCAGCATTTTGGCGTGGCTGGCTGCCGTTCCATATAGTGAGATCTCATAGTGCTCAACTTTCTGCGCGGCTGCGATCAGCGCCGCGACGAGAACGGAGGGTTAGGCTCCTGTGGTTGCGATCAACTGGTCGCCCTGCTTGATGATCTCGGCGACCGGCTCACAGTCACTGCTCTCCAGGTCACGGCCGAACATTTTGGAGATCTTCCTCAGCCGTTCCACGTGGTTCTGAGTCTGCTTCAGGTGCAGTTCGAATGCGTCCCGAAGCCTGGAGTCGTGGGCCGCTTTGGCCATTTTGGGAAGCGCCTTGATAATTTGCTGCTCGGCGCCATATAACTCTGACAGTTCCTGCAGGAGCAGGTCTTCCATTGCGTTCATTTCCATAGGTGCACCTTCGAACCGGAACAGGGAGCAATCGGTATTCCACTTCTCCTGTCAACTTTTCCAGACTATCCACGGCAGGACGGGCTGCAACTATGGCCGCTCAAGTGCTTGATAAAACGTGTCGCCAACGCAACACCCGCGTGGCAAATATCACACAGAGGAGTCTCAAATGTTTGGATACGGAATCGTCGGGACGATCGTTATCATTGCGATCATTATCTGGTTGGTGAAGAGAGTCTGACGCCAGTCATCTTCGCGGTTCAAATATGTACAAGTGTCGTTTGGCAATAGCCGTAAATTTGTAAACTGCCGATTCTTACCCTCTCGCGGGCCAGGTGCGGCCGGGGCCCGCGCCTCCCAAATCGGTTCAGGCCGCTTTTTTCACGGTGTTTTGGCGGCTGGTTGCTTGTTCGAGGCGCAGTTCGCGACGGGCTAAGCGGGTGATTTGATCGGTTGAAAATTCGAAGCCATGACCACGGGTTGTAGCTCCAGGTGTACTTTCACCTGGATAAGTCGGGCACTCCTCTTCGCAGTACAAATAGGCGGTGCCTTCGCTGATGGCGAGTTTGGCGAGGAGGATTTCTTCGTGGAGGGCTTTGTCGTGGGTGGCTTTGCGTTCGGTCTGAAGCTCCTTCAGCTGTTTGTCGTTTTTCTCGATGTTTCTCCGGATTCTCGTTTCGTAGACGGAGAGGAGCTGGATATTTCTGCCATCGGCTAACCAGACGCGGGCCTGGCAGGCGGCGGCGTGGCCTTCCGCGCTGTCAACATCGGTGGCGTCTCCGATAGAACCGGACATGCCGATGGCAAAGATGTTATTTTCGAGGGCGCGGGCACGGTTGAGTCTCCACATGTCTTCCGCTATCGACATGGCAAGGAGTTTTTCGCGGTAGGTGGCGGGTTTGTAGTCCGCCATGAGGTTGGTGCAGTGTTCGTCGAAGGCAATTTTGTCTTCGTGGGAGAAGGCGTGAAACTGCCCGGTCAGGCCGTGACGCGTGGCGTTGATGCGGGAGCGTTTTTTGCCTTCTTCAGTTCTGGGGCCGGTGGATTTTTGGGCGTTTTGCCGATTGGCTTCGAGTTTTGCTTCTGAGATCTGTGACTGCGGAATTGCTGGCGACATGGGTAGGTCCTCTCAGCCGAGGATTAGCATGGCGGGTACACGGCAATGCCTGTTTGATTTTCGTAAGTTGTTGTATTCAGGGCGAAAATAAAACTTTTTCGCGCGTCACTCAACTCACGGCCTCTTCGGGGCCGTCACCGGGGCGGATGAAAAAGCGTTAAGCGGGGCGGACAAACGAAGGGATGAAACGGGGCTGGAAGGGCACCAGCCAGGATTCGAACGCCGATGAAGAGGATTAACCGATCAGGGCTGGAGGGTTCCCCGGTAGATCCTGGTGCGGTACTCGAATTTTACATGCCCGTTGTGCTGATAACGGTTGAAAATGCCGGCGAGAGCGGCGGACATCCCGGAATAGTGCGGGTCGGCTTCGTCGGGAACGTAAGAGCACGAGGCGACGCGGCCGAGGAGACCTTCGAGTTCGAACTCCTGGGTGTTGGGAAACTCGTCGACGCGGAAGGGCGACGGGGCAAAGAAGAGGTCAATCCTGCTGCGACCCCCTTCCCGGATAAATCCATCCTTATCGAGCTCGGTGGCGTAGGTGTCGATGAGGTCCTCGACCTCGCGCATGAATGGGCTTGCGATGTGGCGCTCGTTCCAGATCAGGGCGGCCATGCCGCCAGGCTTGAGAATCCTGGTCCACTCTCGCCGGGCGTCCTCCACCTGAAACCAGTGGAACGCCTGACCGGCTACGGCGAGATCGATTGAGTGGTCGGGCAGGCTGGTGGCTTCCGCGGTCGCGTCGATGGACCGGTAGTGTGGATGGGCGGCGAGCAAAGTATCTCCGGCCTGCCGCATTTCGCGATTTGGCTCGATGCCGATGACTGAGTATCCGGCTTTGAGGAAAGCGGTGGAGAGGAGGCCAGTTCCTGCGCCGATATCCGCGATGGTCGATTCAGCGTTGAGCCCGGCTTCGCGCGCCAGAAGGTCAACGAGGGCGGGCGGGTACCCTGGCCGGAAGCGAATGTAATTGTTTACGCGCTTGCTGAAGCGGGTAGTGGCATCGTTAAGTTCAGGCACGGTTTCATTTTAGTTGCTACACTTGAATCGGCGTGAGCGGTCAGCGCGTCTAATGTGGTGTATGGGGGCGCAACGGATTCGACGGGATTGAATCGCGATGCGGAGGCGTGCCGGGTTCCGAGCTCCCGTTAAACGATCGGAAAAACAAAACTGCCAATAACACGCAGTTTGCATACGCTGCTTAATTAAAAATTAAGTCAGTGCGCTCCGGTTAGCCAGCCCACGGGCTAGCTAGTGAGCGTCATATAGTGGGATAGGGAGCAGGCTTCTGTTCGTAGCCGAGACCCGAGATCAATCGGACTAGTCCTCAGCCGTTTTGCCCGGCTCTTTGGCAGGGGATGAAAAACAGAGCCAGGCTACGCACGTAGTCTCTTCATTTCGGGCTTTTTCGGACGGGGGTTCAACTCCCCCCGCCTCCACCAATTTAAGTCATTTAGAATTAACAAGGTGCCGACGCAATAGGCGACAAGTAAGTTTGGCGTAAGGTCTGGGTGTAGATTCACGACCGCGCTGAACCTTTATCGCCGACACCGTGACGCCTGCTCCAGTGACCCGAACGTATCGGCTCCTAATTCTGCTGCGAACCCAAGATGACTAGCTTGTCCTCACGCTCTTTGTTGTAAATGGCCGTTCTTATTTCGGTAGCCCGTGACATGAGCCGCTTGGCCTCAAGCCTCAGAGCTTCCTGGTTGCTGCCTGGGTGACTGTTAGCGGTAGTACTCAATTCGGCAGAGCGGAGTTCCAGCCGTTTTGCTTGAAACAAAGTGTTTTCTACGGGCATAGCCGGTTGTACCATCTTTTTGTCCTCTCCTCCACTTCCAGAGCTGATGCCACGTCGCAGCGAGTTGCTGAATGGCACTCGCCTCGGCAGTCGCTCGCCCTCGGCAGTCGCTCGCCCTCCATCCGGCACTCCTCATATACCCTCCGGGTAGCGCTCCGCCACTCCGTGGGGACTGGATGAGAGCGAGTCGCGCTTTAGGTGTGCGATTTCTTCTTTGGTGAGAGACTCATCCGGCTCCGATTGCATACGGCAGACGTGACACGAAATTCGCCTTTTGTTCTCCTTTAGCTATCCTCGGAGGCGATGGAAATTCCTGTATATAACGATGGTAGCTTCGCCACTAAATCATTCATAATTCGTGAAAATCCGCACATTGCAGCGGGATGCAGCATCTTGTAAGAAATCGGACGTCGCCCCACAGGAGAGCCACGTCCAAGCAAGAAGGGGAAATTTATGTTTTCAAACTAACCTATCCGAATGGACGATCGGCAATCATCGGGCCACCTTCATGCCTCAGGACGGCGTCGAGAACTCTGGCGGAGGGTGCCCTGAGAAGTAAACATTGCCAATAGCTCAAGCTGTTTCTGATACGCGTCGGCCTTTGGTCGCGGCGCGTCGAACGCTATCACCCCTTGCCTAACTGCTTCGCATTCAACAATAAAGGCTTCCCGAGCCACCTCTAGTTCATCCAAAAAGACAGTTGTAATTTCGCCGTAGCGGTGCTGCATCGTTCACGAGTTTGAGCACTTTCCGTGCCAGAAATAGTACCCTCGTCCCTTGCGCCCTGAGGTCAAGTCGTTTGCTCCCCGATTCCTGCCCCCGGCAGAGGTGAAGGAGGAACCTTCAAACTGAGGCATTTCCGCCCGCCGATTTCTCCAAAAAAGTTTAGCGAGCCTTCGTCAATGCGGCTTCACCGAGACCCTCGCCTTCCAGTTCGGATCGATGGTACCCCGGCACCCGAGTGGGGTAGGGCGATGCTGAAAGGGATCTGTACCGTGTGAGCGCAATCGACGTTGGTGATCGTCTCGGCATGCAGGCTGGCGCTGCAGAATCCGACGCGCTCCGGATTTTCCGTATCGAACACTCAGGGCTGTTGAACCTTGGTTTCGGAATGCCCCTTTCGGGTTCTGCCGGTCTCTAAGAAGAACCTTCAACGCAGGGGCTCTGTGCGCGGCGGTTCACTGGACAGAAGCGTCAGGGCTTCCAGTGCTCTGGCGCGCTGCGCCGGTTCCAGCATCAGATATTGACGATCACCCTCGCCCGCCCGGAACCGCGTGGTGCCGTCGGCTTCCACCTCGACCGTACCACTGGCATACATGCCGAAGTACCCGTGTCCGGGTCGCACGGCCACCAGCGCCGCGGTCAAATCCCACGTGGGCCGGTCATACGGCATCTTGCTGTATGCACGGTAGGACACTGCGACGGGATGCCAGTCCGTATAACCGAAATCGCGTTCGATGCTTCGAGCCGGATAAACAAGGTCGCGGCCGATCTCGAATCCGCTAAAGATCACCGGAGTGGGCCAGTGTCCGAATACAGTTCGCGCAGAGGCAACGTCCAGCTTCACGTTGTATTCCGGCTTCAGGTCGGCGAAATTCCCCGCCATCGCCGAAAGCAGGGCAACCTTCGCGCGTACCAGTTCCATTCCGGTCATGGGCGAGACAGAGTCGGCGGGTGATTCCAGAAGGGCGGACAGATTCGTGCTGAAGCCGACCTGCACAATCGTCACCTTCTCTGTAGTGCCCGCAAGCAGACGACGCAGGAGAATCACGGAGGATTCAGCGCTGACGTCAGAGCCCGCGGCGCGGTACGCCGCCGGGGCCGTTCGCAATGCGGCGCTCATATAGTTGTCGTGATCGCCGTCCTTCACATGCCGCATCGCGGACCCTACCGGCAGCGCTCCGCGTCCGTAGAACCTGTTGATCATTCGAACGTACGTGACTGCCGCCGGGCTGGCGTTGGTCAGAGTCACGCCGATCAGCCGGCACTCGCCCCGGCTTGAGAGCGAATGCAGCATGGCGAGCGCGAGCGCATCGTCGATGTCATTTCCCATGTCGGTATCGAAGATGACAGGAATGGGAATCTGGCCAAAGCCAGGGGAAGAGAGTAGCAGAAGCAGGAGCAGAACCCTGCACTTGCAGCTAAACCATGACTGTCGGAAATTCTTCATTTTACTTGTATGTCTCTACACACACCCGGGCTATGGGGATGACTCATCGGATCGACCAGACGCCGGGTGTTGCTAATTCCAGCAGGTGGCGGTCAGGATCCCGGAAATAAATACTTTGGCCACCCAGTTCCCAGGTCCGTCTCTCTTCCACTGGTATTCCGTTCTCCGCCAGCCACGTGTCCCAGCCGCCCAGTTCCGAAGCCGCGATGGCAAATGCGAGATGCAGTTCACCCTCGCCGTCGTGCGGAGACGGAATGGAACGCGAACCGCCCTTCGTAAACAGCAACAGAACCTGCTGCGCGCCGGCCCGCATGGCACATCCTCGCCCGCCGAAATCGCTGATGACGCGAAACCCGAAGATTTTCTCGTAAAACCGGGCAGAAGTGGCCGCATGCTTTACGTACAGCGAAGATTCCAGAATTCCTTCGGATCTCGGATGCATCTTCCGGCTCTCCTGCGCGAACCTGCAGCCCCCATCGTAACGGAAACGGTAGCGGAATTTCTTCCATCAGCAGCCTGTACAAAGAGCCCTGGCACCAATTTGGTGATAGCATACGGTCAATCGGAGACTCAGACATGGCTCTATGCTCAAGACGCAATTTCCTGAAAACCGGCGTTGCTGCCGGTGTGATGGCGGGATCCGGAACTCTTCCACTGCAGGCAGCGCGCGGCACCGCTACGGACTGGGTGACCCTCGGAAAATCCGGCGTCAAAGTAACACGCCTCGCTTTTGGCACGGGCACATTCAGCGGACAGGTGCAGCGCGATTTGGGCCAGCCTCAGTTCACCAAACTGGTGCTTCACGCCTACGACCGGGGCGTTCGCTTCTTCGAAACTTCTGAGACCTACGGCGAGATGCACAAGATGCTGGGTGTGGCGCTGAAGGGCATTCCGCGGGATTCGTATCGCCTGATGTCGAAGGTGACGACGCGGGAAGGCGTAAATCCACAGGAGAAGATCGATGAGTTACGCAAGCTGGCGAACACCGACTACTTCGACGTCATGCTGATGCATTATCAGCACACGGGCACATGGCCGTCTGACACGACGCGCTGGCAGGACGGAATTCTGGAAGCGCAGTCGAAGAAGGCCATCGCCGGGCGCGGCGCATCGGTGCACGGCCTGCCGGCCCTGCGACAAATGCCTGGGAACGAGTGGCTCCAGATCGCAATGATCCGCATGAACCACAAAGGCACAAAGATGGATGCGGAGGACTACAACACCAGCGGAGCCGGGAACGTCACGGAAGTGGTGGGGCGCATGCAGCAGGTTCGCGCGCAGGGTATGGGCGTTATCAGCATGAAACTGGTTGGAGAAGGTGCCTTCACTACACGTGAAGACCGGCGAGCAGCCATGAAATTCGCGTTTCGCGACGCAGGGGTGGATTGCGTGACAGTTGGTTACAAGAGCACGGCGGAGATCGACGAGGCGATTGAGAACCTCAATATGGCGCTCGCTTAGCAGCGCTTGCCAGCGCTTGCCGGCTGAAAAGGCGTCAGTTCACGGAACAATCGACCAATGGACCACGCACCGCTTCTGAGGGCCCCGCCCTTTGTTTGTGAGCACCAGGACCTGGGTTTGCCCGGCGCCTTCTGCAAGGCGCGCTTCCCAGTGCTTTGTATCGAAATCGAGCTGCAAGTCGCCGGGCGGTATGTTCGTGAACACATACTCCCCGTTCTCAGGAATCGGTCCGCCGCTCGATGAGAGTGTACCCGAACCCGGACCCGTGTAAGCATTTCCGGGCTGTGGGCGCCCGGTAGCGGGAGCCGGAAGGCGAGTCCGCGGAGCAGCTTTTTGACTACTGACCGCCGGGGGGTCGAGTCGCAGGTCCGCGCGCCAGCGCAGGGCCCGGTACATCTTCTCCTGATCGGGCCCGTCCAGATCCTGTTTCAGCAACCGGTCGGTCACGTCGCGATACCGCGGCAGAATTTGCAGCGCGCTCGTCCTCCAGGTCCCGATGTCCGGCATGTCGAGCAGGATCCGACACGCCGTCTCCGTCTCGGGCTCTGTCAGACTGAGCGCTGGCAGTCCGGATGCCGCGGGCAGTCGCAGATCGTCGAGGAAGTCCTTCGCGCTTTCCGGGTACCGCGCCATCAGGTCTCCCAGCATGGGCGCATACGCGGGCGCAAATGCCGCCGAACGGTCCTCGCGCCAGGCGAACGCCACCACCTCCTGTGCCAGGCGCGAATCTGCCAGCGGACCCATGAGGAGTGGAACGTTCGCGCGGTCCTCGCTTTTCCAGCGCGCTATCAGTTCTGCGTCAAGTATGTCCCGGTACCATGTCAGCCAGCCTGAAATGGTGGCGATGGTCCGGTCGCGGTTGCCGGCGTCTGTATTCCCGATCAGCGTGCGAATCTTCTGCCGCGCCACGGCCGGAGCGAATGGCGCCGCCGCAATCTCTTTGAACTGTGCGCCAGCGGTCACGCACGCCAGGGAAAAAGCCATCGCCAGACTCCGAAAACGGGTAACGCCCCACAGGGTCAGGAAATTCACTCAGTTTACTGAGATCCGCCTCGGCCGGCTAAGGTTTCGCAAGGTTGCGCCGTTACACTCTCAAATGGCCCGGAACGGATATGAAAATCCGAAATGCAGCGGGTGGCCGGCTTATTCACTCACACGCTGGACAATCAAAGTCCTGTCATCGTACTGACGGGCACCGGCGACGAATACATCGGCCGAAGTCATGATGCGGCGGATGATTGCCCTCACGGGAGCCTGCCGGCATTGAACGCACCGCGCTGATCAGGCGAGGCGATTGTTCATCTTTAACAGGCTAAGTTAAAATCGTGGGCCGCGGCGCGTCGACCGACATTATCGAAGCGAGTGCCAAGGCTTATGTGGATGGCGTGAACAGGCTCGCCCGCATTCAGCCGCCACTGCGCAGACGCACGCTCCCGTTCAGGCGGTTTGCCGGTTCGCAACCGCTTCCAGGCTCCGAGTGGCGATCTCGAATTCGCGCATTTTGAATTTTTGAACCTTGCCGCTGAGAGTCATCGGGTAGGCGTCGACGAAACGGATGTGCTGCGGCACTTTATAGTAGGCCAGCCGGGCGCGGCAGAAGGTGCGGATTTCCTCTTCGTCGGTGGTAACGCCCGCTTTGAGCCGAATCCACGCCACCACAATCTCGCCGAGCAACTCGTCGGGGATGCCGATCACCTGCGCGTCGGCGATCGCGGTGTGAGTATACAGAAACTCCTCGATTTCGCGCGGGTAAACGTTTTCGCCGCCGCGGATGATCATGTCGTGCGCGCGGCCGGTGATCCTGAAGCAGCCATCCGGGCGCATGACGGCGAGATCACCGGTATGGAGCCAGCCATCCGCATCCACGGCCTTGTCGGTCGCTTCGGGCTCGCCATCGTATCCTTTCATGACCATGTAGCCACGGGCCAGCAGTTCCCCTTGCTGATCAACAGGCAGCGTTTCACCTTCCGGAGATACGATCTGCACTTCGGTTTCGGGCAGCGCGCAACCCACGGTGGTACAGCGGGTTTCCAGATCGTCATCAACATGTGAACTCGTGATGCCTGGCGAGGCCTCTGTCTGACCGTAGACTACCAGCATGTGGCGGCAATGCATCGTGTCGATAACCCGCCGCATGATTTCGATCGGGCAGGGAGCGCCAGCCATAATTCCGGTGCGCAGCGACGTTAACTGAAAACGAGCAAATTCGGGATGCTGGAGTTCGGCGATAAACATCGTCGGGACGCCGTAGATGACGGTCGCCCGCTCGGTGTCGATGGCTTCAAGCGTGGCCAGCGGATCGAACGTGGCGCCGGGGAAGATGCAGGCTGCGCCGGAAACAGCCGCTGTCATTGTTCCGATAACGGACCCAAAGCAGTGGAACATCGGCACGGGAACGCACGTGCGGTCTTCTTCGGTCACGCGCATGTACTGGGCGAAGAAGCGGGCGTTGTTCACCAGGTTCACGTGCGTAAGCAGCACGCCCTTGGGTTGGCCGGTTGTGCCGGAAGTGTATTGGATGTTCGCCGGCTCATCGGGGTCGGGCCTGGCGGTGATGCCGTCGGGATCGCACAGAAACTTTTCCCACTGCGCGGAATCGAGGTAGATGACGTGCTCCAGGGCGAGAATCTGCCCGGCGCGGGATTCTTCCAGAATGGTCTTATAGTTCGAGTGGCGGTCCTGAGCGTGGAGGAAGAGCACACGCATCCGGGATTTGCGCAATACAAAGGACAACTCGTGGGAGCGGTTAGCGGGATTCACGTTTACCAGGACAACGCCCGCCAGCGCGCA
>JAUZEU010000782.1 GCA_030838885.1 Bryobacterales bacterium
AGGCAGTGACGGCGGCACAGGGCAAGGTGGCTGCTTCCTCGAAGGACAGGTGATCGGGAAAGCGGACGAGCCCGGCGGCGTCCAGGCAAACCTTCTCAGCAAGCATTCCATCCATCGCGCCCCCGAGGGCGGAAGCCGCCTTCTCATCGTCAGGGCCGCCATCTGTCCAGCGCTGCATGAAAATGCCGCAAACGCGGTCTCCGGGTCTGACCCGCGTCACATCGGGGGCCACCTGGATCACCTCACCGGCTCCATCCGACAGAGGCGTGATGGGCACCTTTACGGCGCGGCCGTAGCCGCCCCTGGCGAGCACCAGATCGCGGTAATTCAGAGCGCAGGCGCGAACCTGAACCACTGTCTGGCCCGGACCCGGAACGGGGTCCGGGAGTTCCACAATGCGAAGGTTTTCAAAGCCGAATCCATCCACGAAACGCTGTGCTTTCAAAGGTCTTCTCCCATAGCGGCAAGGGCGGCAAGCAAGGGTTTGCCGCTATTCCCGATGGTATACTCAGAGTTTCCGCCCGCACCTTCTATGCCTCTCAAGCCTATTGCCGCCAATACCGGTGGCGACAAAAAAATATACCTTTTGAAGCCGCGTGGTTTCTGCGCCGGTGTGGTTCGTGCGATCGACGTCGTAAAGATCGCGCTGAACCTTTTTGGCCGGCCGGTTTATGTCCGTAAGGAAATCGTCCACAACAAACATGTGGTGGAGGAACTGCGGGAACTGGGCGCGATTTTCGTGGAAGAACTGGCGGAAGTGCCGGATGGCGGCAGGGCAATTTTCAGTGCGCATGGTGTTTCGCCGGAAGTGCGGCGGCAGGGGAAACTGCGGGGACTCTCCATTATCGATGCGACTTGTCCGCTGGTGACGAAGGTACATCTGGAAGCGGTGAAATTCGCCCGTGAAGGCTACTTTATCGTCCTGATCGGTCATAAAAATCACGACGAGGTGGTGGGAACGCTGGGCGAGGCTCCGGAAAAAATGGTGTTGGTGGAGTCCGTGGAAGATGTGGATGCACTGGACATACCGGACCCTTCCCGCGTTGCTTATCTGACGCAGACGACCTTGAGTCTGGATGAAACCAAAGACATCATGGCGCGTCTGGTAGAACGATTTCCGATGATTCGCGGCCCGAAATCGCAGGATATTTGCTACGCAACCGAGAACCGGCAGATGGCGGTGAAAGGCGTTGCGCAGTTCTGTGACCTGATGCTGGTGGTCGGTTCAGCGAACAGTTCTAATTCCAAGCGGCTGGTGGAAGTGGGGCATACCTACGGAGTGCAGTCTTTTCTGGTGAATGACTGGAACGATGTGGATTTGGCGTGGCTGGCCGGAGTAAACAACGTGGGTGTTACAGCGGGAGCATCGGCGCCTGAGCACCTGGTCGAGCAGATTGTGGAGGCACTGCACGGGCAAGGCTATAAGCAGTTGGAAGAAGTGGAAATGGTTGAAGAAGACGTGCGCTTTTCACTGCCGCCGGAACTGGCGGGCGCGGGTTCGCAACTTCACAGCATCAGCCGATGACGTCGCCTTTACCTACACTGAATTCCGGCAGAAGTTCAGGCAGAGCTCTGCAGGTAAGCGACGAACTGCTCAGCGCGGCGCAACAGGCTACGCGGCGGGCATCAGAGTATCTTCTCAGCCTGCAGCATGACGATGGCTACTGGTGCGCGTTGCTTACGGCCGACACGACGCTCGAATCCGATTACATCCTGCTGCAGCTCTGGCTGCATCCACCGGTGGATGGTGTCTGGAACCCTCCGAATCGCGGACAGATTAATCGGGCAATGGACCGGATTCTGTCGCAGCAGTTGCCGGATGGCGGTTTCAATATCTACGTTCAGGGACCGAGCGAAATCAGCGCGTCCGTCAAGGCTTACTTTGCGCTCAAGATCGGAGGGCTTGCTTTCGACGACCCACGCCTGACGAAACTGCGCACGCGGATCATCGAGCTTGGCGGCATCCAGGCGGCGAACAGCTACACCAAAGTCAACCTCAGCCTGTTTGATCTGTATCCGCGCGAAGGCACCCCCAGCATTCCGCCGGAAATCCTGCTGTTACCGGGTAAGCTGCTGTACCAGATGTCATCATGGACGCGAGCCATCATTGTGGCACTCGCCATTGTTCATGCGCACGACCCCAAACGCCCGGTGCCCGCGGGATTCACGCTGGAAGAGTTGTTTATCCCAGGCAAGAGCACCATCTTTGAAAGCGAAGATTCCTGGCTGAGCTGGCGGAAGACGTTCATCCAGTCAGACAAGATTCTGAAGCTCTGGGAGAAATACGGGTTTGCGCGGATCCGGCGGGCGGCACTTCGGAAGTGCGAGCACTGGATGCTGGAGCGGATGCGTCATGCCCACGGTTTAGGCGCGATCTACCCGCCCATGCAGTACTCCATCATGGCGCTGGAAGTACTGGGATACAGGAAAGATCATCCGCTCCTGGTCGAAGCAATTCGCCAATTCGACAGCCTGATGGTGGATGACGGTCAAAAGCTTTTCTTCCAGCCGTGTTTTTCGCCAGTCTGGGATACCGCGATCGGTACTTATGCGCTTGCCGAGGCGGGTGTGCCAGGCAGTTCCCAGGCACTTACCCGTGCGGCGGACTGGCTGCTGAAACGGGAGATCCGGCGCAATGGTGACTGGTCTGTGAAGCGACCTACTACGGAGCCTTCCGGCTGGGCCTTCGAATTCGAGAACGACTGGTATCCGGACATCGACGACACCGCGATGGTCATGCTGGCGTTTCCCCAAATACAGGCGTCCAGCACCAAAGCCCAAAAAACGACAGCCAGGCGGGCGATTGACTGGCTGCTCGCCATGCAGTCGAAGGATGGCGGTTGGGCAGCTTTCGATGTCGATAATAACTGGGAGATCCTCACCCACGTCCCGTTTGCAGACCACAATGCGATGCTGGACCCTACCTGTGCGGATATCACCGGACGCACACTGGAAGCGCTCGCCGCCAATGGTTTCGACCGGAATCATCCGGCATGCAGACGCGCGCTGGACTATCTGACGCGCACGCAACTGGCGGACGGCAGCTGGTACGGACGTTGGGGTGTAGCGTTCATTTATGGCACTTGCTTCGCGCTGCGCGGGCTGCGTGCCATGGGCGAAGACGACCACGAGCCTCACATTCAACGGGCGAACGAATGGCTACGTTCCATTCAGAATCCCGATGGCGGATGGGGCGAGAGTTGCGCCAGCTACGATAACGATGTGTTCACAGCGGCTACGAGTACTCCTTCGCAGACGGCGTGGGCACTGATGGGTCTGATGGCTGGGGGCGACACGTACAGTTCGAGCGTCCGGCATGGGATCGAATATCTGATCGGGACGCAGCAGGAAGACGGCGCGTGGCTGGAAGCATTGGCCACAGGCACCGGCTTTCCGAAGGTGTTTTATCTGAACTACCATTACTACCGGCTCTATTTTCCTTTGCTCGCGGTGGCTACTTTTTTAAAGCAGCACGGGGCATAGGATAAACCACCCGAAGCAGGCAGCATGAAGCCTACTCTCGTTACTGGCGCCTCCGGGTTTGTCGGTTGGCACGTCGCGCGTCAACTGGCGGAAGCCGGGCACCGGGTTCGCGCCCTTGTGCGGTCTTCCAGCCGGATTCCCGAACTGGATGTGGAGGTGGTGAGAGGCGATTTGCGCGATGCCGGATCTTTGGAACGCGCCGTCGCCGGCTGTGGACTCGTGTTTCACGTTGCCGCCGACTACCGGCTGTGGTCGCCCCACCCCGCAGAGCTCTATCAATCGAATGTGGACGGCACGCGGAACATGCTGACTGCGGCGCAGTCTGCCGGTGTGGAACGGATGGTCTATACAAGCACTGTGGGTTGCATCGGAGTGCCGCCTGGCGGCGTAGGCGACGAAGCACGGCCGGTATCGCTGAATGGCATGGCTGGCGCTTATAAACGGTCGAAGTTCCTGGCGGAAGAGGTCGCACTGGAGTTTGCGTGCAACGGATTTCCTGTGGTGATTGTGAACCCCACGGCCCCCATGGGCGATCATGATTTTAAGCCTACGCCGACGGGACAGATTGTCCGGGACTTCCTGCGCGGCGCGATGCCCGCCTATATCGATACAGGTCTGAACGTGGTGAACGTGTGCGATGTGGCGAGGGGGCACCTGCTGGCCTGTGAGCGCGGCGTGCCTGGCGAACGTTACATTCTGGGCTCGGAGAACATGACATTGGGCCAGATTCTGCGCGAGATGGCGTCACTCACCGGGCTGCCCGCGCCGAAAGTCCAGTTGCCCTATTTCGTCGCGTGGACCGCGGGAGTGGTGACCACTGCTTTCGCACATCTTACGGGGATTCCGCCGCGTGCACCCATGGAAGCGGTCCGGATGGCGAAGAAGAAGATGTGGGTCTCGCACGCGAAGGCCGCGCGGGAGTTGGGCTACGCGCCTGCCCCTGCGCGTGAAGCTTTGGCGGATGCGATCCGGTGGTTCCGGCAATGAGCGCTCCGGTTTTGTTTGTCGCGGCGGACCCGCGTGAGTTTGCGGGCTGGGTGTCCCGATGGACCGATGTCCGTAAAATGCAGCTGCCTGTCCACTGGGCGCGGGCAGGGAAGTGGCGCGGGCGCGAGATGATAGCCATTGCAAACGGGGCAGGATGGGAACGCGCAGCGGCCGCCGTCAGAGCCGCGGAACGTCCTTCCGCTGTTTACAACATCGGATTCTGTGGAGCATTGACGGCAACTCTGGGTATTGGCGACGTCTTCGTTGCAACCGACGTGCTCAGCGGCGGATCACGTTATCCAGTGGGAACTCCTGCGCGAAGCGAGGGCTGCTCCGGAACTCTTATATCCGTCGCCCGAATTGCGCAAACCGCGGCTGAGAAGAAAAAGCTAAGCCAAACGGGCGCGATGGTCGTAGAAATGGAAGCTGCGGGGGTCGCTCGCGCATCCGAAGAACTTGGTGTGCCATTCTACTGTGTTCGCGCTGTGAGCGATCTCTTTTTGGAAGATTTCGCCAATGATTTTAACGAATTCCTTATGTTTGATGGCCGTTTTGATGTTTTGCGTCTGATAATCGGCGCGTTCCATAGCCCGGTTGCGAGATTTGGGGAGTTGATTCGTCTCTCCCGGCGAACCGCATTGGCATCGAAAAATCTGGGAGAGTTTCTTGCCGACTGCAGTTACTGAAGTACCGGAGACCATGCGCGCGGCAGTTTACCGGGGCGAAAGTGTGGTTTCCGTGGACGAAATTACGACTCCGCAAATCGGGGCCGGCGAGATCCTGATCCGCGTGGAAGCGTGCGGAGTCTGCCATACAGACCTGAAGAAGATCGAATACAATCTGCTGGCTGCCCCGCGCATTTACGGGCATGAGACTGCAGGCATAGTGGCAGCGGTGGGAAGCAGCGTCACAAAGTATCAGGCGGGAGACAGGGTGATTGTCTTCCATCACATCCCCTGCGGGGTGTGTTTCTACTGCCAAAGGAAACTTTACGCACAGTGCCTGGTTTATAAGAAGGTGGGCGTGACGGCCGGGTTTGAGCCTGCGGGTGGTGGTTTCGCGCAATACGTCCGCGTGATGGACTGGATTGTGGAGCGCGGCGTGGAGAAGATTCCCCAAGGCGTTCCTTTTGAGACGGCGGCGTTTGTGGAGCCTGTAAACACATGCCTGAAGGCAGTGGAGCAGTGCGACCCGCAAGCGGATGATGTGGTGATCGTGCAGGGACAGGGTCCAATCGGACTACTGTTCACTATGCTTCTGAAGCTTCGCGGCTGTACGATTGTGACCACAGACACGATCCCTTTGCGACTGAATCTTTCGAAGCAATGCGGTGCGCATTTCGCGCTCAACCCCCGAACCGAAAATGTAGCGGAAAGAGTGCGGGATGTTACCGAGGGGCGCGGGGCAGACATGGTGTTTGTTGCCACCAATGTGAAGGGGCTGGTGGAAGAGGCGATTCGCTCGACACGGCCCGGCGCGAAAATCATGCTGTTTGCGCAGACTTCAGATAAAGAACGGATTGAGCTTTCAGGCGCGAGTATTTGCGTTGGCGAGCGGTCACTGCTGGGCTCGTACAGCGCAGCGGTGGATCTGCAGGCGGAGTCGGCAGACTTGGTTTTCAGCGGGAAATTACCTGTACATTTGTTAATCTCACATTGCGTCCCACTTGATAAGATCGGTTTTGCATTCCGTCTCGCCACTCATCCCGGCGAATTTCCAGAGGAGAATCCCCTGAAAATTGTGGTCCGGCCGCAGGAATTAACGAGCCGGCAGGAGTCGAAGCTTTGAACGAGACGATGCTCGCTGCAGTGCTCTATGGCAAAGAGCACGTCCAGGTGCAACGCGTTCCGGTTCCCGCGCCAGGTCCGGGGGATCTGCTGGTGCGTGTGCGGGCCGCCCTTACCTGTGGCACCGACCTCAAGGTATTTCTGCGCGGCTATCACGCGCGCATGATTATGCCGCCGGCGTTGTTTGGGCACGAACTGGCAGGCGACATTGTGGCGATGGGCGAGCGGGTAAAAGGTTTTGAAATCGGGCAGCGTATTGTGGCGGCGAATTCAGCACCATGCCTCCGCTGTTTTTATTGCCGTCGCGGGCGAGTCAACCTTTGCGAAGACCTGCTGTTTAATAACGGCGCGTATGCGGAATTCATAAAGATTCCGGCGCCAATTGTCCGGTTGAATACCTATGCTATCCCGCCTCATCTCGACTATCGCGATGCTGCACTGGCGGAACCGCTGGCCTGTGTCGTCAAGGGCGTGGAAGATTCCGAAATGCGGGCGGGCGACACGGTCGTGGTTCTTGGCGTAGGCCCGATTGGCTCCATGTTTATTCGACTGGCAAAGCTGCGCGGAGCTCGGGTGATTGCGGTGGGTCGCAGGCGGCTGAAGATGGACAAGGCGATGCGACTGGGTGCAGACAGATTTGTCGCG
>JAUZEU010000800.1 GCA_030838885.1 Bryobacterales bacterium
TCCCGTGGGCCTGGCGCGGAGAGGCGTGAACCCATAAAACAATTCTACAGCAATTTGTTTCTTTCTAACACAGTAATACTAGTTCCCGACCAAAATGCGCAGGATGTCTCCGCGGTGATAGTCGGGATATTCACCAGCTGGTGAGCCTCATCGTCACCAGCAAGTGTAGTTGTCCGCCCAAAAAAACCCCGGCCAGCGAGGCCGGGGCTGTGAGGAAAAGCGTATCTGAATTTAGAACTGGTTCCAGAGGAACTGATTGTAGACCTCGTGATGGAACTGAATCTCCGGGACTTTGACGACCGTGCCCAACAGGCGGGCGCACCGGTCGGCCGAAGCTTTCTTAAGATCCACGTAGCGGTCCTTCACTTCTTCGCTGAACAGTTCCGTGGTCCACTCGGCCTTGGTGAAGTTCTCCATGGCGTCATAGATGTTGTCCGGCAGGAACCGTTTGGCGCTGCGCAGGTTCGGGATATCCACAACCGTACCGTCCAGGCCCGTCTTGAACACGCTGTAGAGCACCATGTACGGATTGGCGTCCGGCGCAACCGCGCGGACTTCGATGCGCGAACTCTTTTCGTTCCCGATCGGCACACGAACCATGGAACCGCGATCCACCGCTGAAGCGATGAGCTGGTTCGGAGCTTCAAAGTGCGGGTCCAGGCGCCGGTAAGCGTTCACGCTGGGGTTCAGCACCAGGCAGATATCGTTGCCGTGGCTGATAACCTTGTCCACGAATTCCCACGCAAACTTACTGATCTTCTCTTCGCCGTTCGGATCCCAGAACAGGTTCTTCTTGCCCTTGCTGACCGATACGTTGGTGTGCATACCGCTTCCGTTCACGCCCACCACCGGTTTCGGCAGGAAGCTGGCAGTCAGGCCCATGTTCCGCGCCACCTGACGGCAGAGGAACTTGTACAGCTGAATCTGGTCGGCAGCCGTAACAACGTCCGCATACGAGTAGTTAATCTCGAACTGCGAGGGGGCGACTTCCGGGTGATCCTTTTCGTTCTCGAAGCCCATGGCCCGCTGCACTTCAGCCGCTCTGTCGATGAACGTGCGGAGTGTGTCACCAGGCAGCGAGTGGTAGTAACCGCCGGTGTTTACATATTCGAATTTGCCGGTCTCGTTGTATTTGCGCTCGGCGTCCACCCCGTTGAAGAGGAAGCCTTCAATCTCATTCGCCGCGTTGAGTGTGTGGCCGTTGTTCTTGAACTGCGCTTCTGAAAAGGACTTCAGCACACCGCGCATGTCGCCGATGTAGGGTCCGCCCTGCTTGTCGATGACTTCGCCGAACACGAGAACCTTGCCCTCGCCAACGAAATCGGCAGGAGCCCAGTAGAACGCGCTCCAGTCCATGTGGAGCCGGAGATCGCTTTCTTTTTGCGCCGTAAAACCGCGAATCGACGAGCCGTCAAACGTCAGATTGTCAAAGCTCTTGACCAGGAACTTCTTGTCGTAGTCGAGCATGTGAAGGCGGCCTTCAAGGTCGCTGAACATGACGGTCACGGCCTTGATCCGCTTCTCGTCTGTCAGGTACTTCAGCCGCTTTTCCTGAAGCTTATCGGCGGGAACACGGTTGGCGCGCTCCTCTTTCGCCTCGAGGTTTAGCTGTTCGAGTTCTGCATAGGGCAGACTGAGAAAATCCGTCACTAGGTTGGGCATTGCTCTCCGTAAAGCGTCTGGTATTTGATGCATGCGTCGCCGGAGTTCAGGCGACGCATCAGGTAAAAAATCTAGTATCTGTGAAAATCGTTCCCGCTCGCAATCGCTAATTTCTATGAGCCGGATTGGTGGAATTGATCGAGGGTTGCCTTGGAAAGGTGCCTACTCAAGAAACTCGTAAGCGGGCAATGTCAGGAACTCGTTGAACTCGCCGGACAGCATCATTTTACCGAACAGGTCGGCTGCAATCTTGTACTTACCCTTCTCAAAGCGCTCGGCTCCGGCCCGTTCGCGCATCTTCGCCAGTTCCTGTGAGATAGTTTCTTTCACCAGTTCCGGCGTGACGGGTCGGCCATCCTCCAGCTTCGCCCCGTGTTTCGCCCACTGCCAAACCTGGGCGCGCGAGATTTCCGCGGTGGCAGCGTCTTCCATCAGGTTATAGATCGGAACCGCGCCGTTGCCGCGAAGCCAGGCTTCCAGGTACTGGATTCCCACATCGACGTTCAGCCGCAAGCCGCCTTCCGTGATGGTACCTTCGGGAATGGTGAGCAGGTCTTTGGCAGTGACATGGACCTCTTCCCGCTTGCGGTCGATCTGATTGGGCTCTGGCATGTACTCATCGAATACCTGCTTCGCCACTCCAACCAGCCCAGGGTGGGCAACCCAGGTGCCGTCGTGTCCGGCCCTGACCTCGCGGAGCTTGTCCTGACGGACCTTCTCGAGCGCGCGGTCGTTTGCTTCCGGATCGTTCTTGATCGGAATCTGAGCTGCCATGCCGCCCATGGCGTGAATGCCGCGCTTATGGCAGGTCTGAATCAGCAGATCCACATACGAGGCGAGGAAGTGGACGGTCATGGTGACCTGCGCACGATCCGGCAGTGTGAAGTCCGGGCGATTCCGGAGCTTCTTGATGAAGCTGAAGATGTAATCCCAGCGGCCGCAATTCAGGCCGGCAGAGTGATCCCGGAGTTCCCAGAGAATTTCATGCATCTCAAATGACGCCAGAATCGTCTCGATCAACACCGTCGCGCGAACCGATCCCTGCGGCACGCCACAGTACTCCTGAGCGAAGACGAAGACGTCGTTCCACAGCCGGGCCTCCAGGTGCGATTCCAGCTTCGGCAGGTAGAAATAGGGGCCCGAACCGCGCTTCAGCAGTTCCGCCGCATTGTGGAAGAAGTAGAGTCCGAAATCGAAGAGGCCGCCGGAGATCGGCTGGCCGTCTACCTGGAAGTGCTTCTCGGTCAGGTGCCAGCCGCGCGGGCGCACCAGCAGAACGGCTGTCTGCTCATTGAGCTTGTACTGTTTGCCCTCCGGACCAGTAAAGCCGATCTCGCGCCGGATCGCATCCTTCATGTTCTTCTGCCCTTCCACCACATTGCGTCCGGTGGGAGAGTTGGCGTCTTCGAAATCCGCCATGAACATTTTGGCCCCGGAATTCAGGGCGTTGATGACCATTTTGCGATCTGTAGGGCCAGTGATCTCGGTGCGGCGGTCGCGCAGATCGGGCGGGATGGGCGCAACGGTCCAGTCCGACTCGCGGATGGATTTCGTTTCCGGCAGAAAATCCGGCAGTTTGCCGCCATCGATCTCCTGCTGGCGCACTTTGCGTCGCTCGAGAAGTTCCCGGCGCCGGGCGTCGAACTTACCGTGCAGCGCTTCAAGAAATGCCTGGGCTTCAGGCGTGAGGATTTCGGAGTCCGTGAGGGAAGTATTGATCATCTTAATTGCGCCCGCACAGCCCGGGGGTGCCGCACATGCCTGCGGGGCAGCCGCCACGCATCTCGGCAGGGCTGGAGGACTGGTCTTTGGAGCCGCCGCGGGCGGCGAAAGTCGAGTATTCCTGTTTCAAGTGTTTTTGGCCACACGAGGGGCAGCCCGCGTCGAGCACTTCTTCGGTGCGCCGGACCAGCTTCTCGAACTTGTCGCCACACGATTCGCAAAGGTATTCGTAGATCGGCATAGGTTTCCCTACATATTATCTCCGGGGCGCTATTCTACATCCATGCGTTTGTCACATGCCGCCCCGTTTGTCCTTTGTGTCACTGCTTTCGCCCAGCAAAATCAGCCCTCCTTAACCACTGCGGACTATACCCACGCTGAGAAATTCATGGGTTACAACACGGCGCCGCTGGTGTTCGGCACGGGCGTTCGTCCGGGCTTCGTTGCGGAAACCGATCGCTTCTGGTACCGCGTGACGCGTGAGAGCGGGGCGGAGTTCGTGCTGGTCGATCCGGCAAAGAACGCCAGGGTTCCGGCTTTCGACCACGCTAAGCTGGCCGCCGCTCTTTCGAGCGCTTCGGGCACTGCCTATGAAGCAGGGAAACTGCTGTTCCAGAGCATTGAATTCTCTGCTGAAGGCCGCACCGTCTCGGTCACCGCGGCAGGGAAGAATTACGAGTGCGCCGTGAACGGAAGTAAATGCACGGCTGTGGCGGGCACGGGTCGGGCGGGGGTCGGCGGCACAGGCGGGGGCGGCTCGAGCCGCGCACTTGATTCCCCTTCCCCGGACAAGAAGAAAACCGCCTTCGTTCGCGACTACAACCTGTGGGTACGCGACGTGGCGAGCGGCAACGAAACTCAGCTCACCATGGATGGCGTGAAGGATTACGGGTACTCAACGGACAACGCGGGCTGGACGAAGAGTGAGCGTCCGATTCTGCTGTGGTCGCCGGATTCGAAGAAGATCGCCACCTACCAGCAAGACCAGCGGGGTGTGGGCGAGATGTACCTGGTGAACACCACGGTTGGACATCCGAAGCTGGAAGCCTGGAAGTACCCGCTGCCCGGCGACGACGTAGTTACGATGATCCGGCGGGTGATCGTGGATGTGGAGAACAAGAAGGTCACGCCGCTCAACATTGCGCCCGACCAGCACCGTTCCACGCTGTGCGACGACATCTCGTGCCGCAGCGGCGAGTGGGAGGACGTGCAGTGGAGTCCGGATGCCACCAGGCTGGCGTTTGTTTCGACGTCTCGCGACCACAAGCAGGCTCGGCTGCGCGAGGCGGACGCGGCCACCGGCGTGGTTCGCGAGATCACCGAAGAGGCCGTGGAGACGCAGTTCGAATCGGGAGACGGTAAGTCGAACTGGAAGGCACTCTATGGGACGGACGAGTTTCTCTGGTACTCCGAAAAGAGCGGCTACGGGCACCTGTACCTGGGCGACTGGAAGACCGGCCGGATCAAGGCAGGGGTGACGAGCGGTGACTGGCTGGTGCGCCAGGTGGTCCGGGTGGACGAGAAGGCGCGGGTCATTTACTTCCTGGGCGCCGGGCACGAGAAGGGCCGCGACCCTTACTTTACGCACCTGTACCGGGTAGGGTTTGACGGCAAAGGCCTGGCGCTGCTGACGCCTGAGAACGCGAACCACGACATCACGATGTCCCCTACGGGCAGTTACTTTGTGGACAGCTACTCCACCCCGGATACACCCCCGGTGGCAGTGGTGCGCGATGCCGAAGGCAAGCTGATTTCCACGCTTGAAAAGGCCGACATCTCGAAGCTGCAGGCGACCGGGTGGAAGCCTCCGGTGCCGATTACCGTGAAAGCCCGCGATGGCGAGACCGACCTTTATGGTCTGCTCTTTGTTCCCACCAATCTGAATCCTGACAAGAAGTACCCGATCGTCAACCATATATATCCCGGGCCTCAGGCGGGGAGCGTGGGCAGCCGGAGCTTTGCGGCTTCGCGCGGCGATGCGCAGGCGCTGGCCGAGCTGGGCTTCGTGGTAATCGAGATCGACGGGATGGGAAATCCGACCCGCTCGAAGAAGTTCCACGATGCCTACTACGCCAATATGGGCGACAATACGCTTCCTGACCAGATCACCGGGATGAAGCAGGTCGCGCAGCGCTTTCCTTATATAGATATCGACCGGGCCGGAATCTACGGGCACTCGGGCGGCGGCTATGCAACTGCGGACGCGATGTTCCGGTATCCGGGCTTCTTTAAGGTCGGCATCTCGGAAGCGGGCAACCACGATAACCGCGATTATGAAGACGACTGGGGCGAAAGGTACCAGGGGCTGTTGAAGCGGAACCCGGACGGAACCACAAACTATGACGACCAGGCGAACCAGAATCTGGCGAAGAATCTGAAAGGGCACTTACTGCTGGCGCACGGGACGATGGACAACAACGTCCCGCCTTATAACACCCTGCTGGTTGTGAATGAACTGATTAAGGCCAATAAGGACTTTGATTTGATCATGTTACCGAACCGGGGTCACGGCTTTGGCAATGAACCTTATATGATCCGGCGCCGCTGGGACTACTTTGTTCGATACCTGTTGGGGGCGGAACCGCCAAAAGGCTATGAACTGAAGGCGCCGGAGCCGCGGACACCCGGCGCCTTATAGGGCTCTATCCCCGCCCGTTCAGGGCTTACACTCGGTTCAGCCAACTAGCACTGACAGTACTCAGGGTCAAGCACTTTGTGGTCAAAGTGCGCTCCGACCTTTACTCTTGTTACAGAACTGTGTACGCTTTAACATTCGGCTGCTACCGCTGCCACGACGCACGCCTCGCCGATTCAGTTGGGCGTTTTCGCTAATTTCCAGACGAGGGGAATCAGATTAATGAAAAAGGCTATACAAAGACCGACCAGGTCGCGGCGATGGCTTTTGGTGTCAGCGGCTCTGCTAGCACTGTTTCCGGCGGCATTTGCGCAGGAAACCACGGCCGGAATTCAGGGAACGGTCAAGGACTCGTCGGGTTCCACAGTCTCCAATGCGGCTGTCGAGGTCTCAAGTCCCGCTCTTATTACAAGCAAAAAACTTCAGACTGACGGCGTCGGCGCGTTTCGGTTTACCGCCCTCCCGCCCGGCAAGTATTCGCTGACGGTTACTGCGCCCGGATTCCGCACGGCCAGAGAAGCTTCCATCGTTCTTACGGCGGGCCGCCTGCCCAGCATCGACGTCCAACTGCAGGTGGGCGCGGTTGCGGAGACTGTCGAGGTTACCGATCAATCCCCTTCTGTGGACGTGACACAAAGTAAGGTTGCGGTGACTGTCGACAAGGAAATTCTGGAGAACATCCCCAAAGGGCGTTCGTTCCAGTCCGTGATCCCGTTCGCGCCAGGCGCGCGGCAGGAACCGCTGCAAAGCGGCACGTCAAATCGAGATAACGGCTTTCAGATCGATGGCGCCACAGATTCTGAAAACATCTACCTGGTGGATGGCGTGAACGTGACGAACATCCAAAACGGCGGCGTAGGCAAGAACTTCCAGACTGAGTTTATACAGGAAGTTCAGATTAAATCGAGCAGTTTCGAGGCTGAATATGGCGGGGCAATCGGAGGCGTGATCAACGCGATTGCCAAACGCGGGTCCAACACCTGGCACGGCTCCGTTTTGACCTACCTCCGCACCAACGCGCTGAATGCGACTGATGCCTGCGGCTCGGGCTACACCTCCGGTGGGGTGGGAACCTTCGCCGGCTTCAGCACCACCTGCGGTCTTCGGATCAATCCGGGCCTTCCACCGCTCTCCTCGGCGAAGCGCCTGGACGGCGTGCCCGAGTACTATGTACCGGCGAAAGACCACCGAACAATTCTCGAGCCTGGATATACGCTCGGCGGAGCCCTCCTGAAAGACCGGCTGTGGATTTTCAGCAGCTATGTTCCGACGCTGGACACCATTCGGCGCCAGACGACCTTCACGGGATCGAACCCCGGACCGAGAACTCTGACCAGCTCCTACACGCAACATAATGCTTATGACCGCCTGGACTACCGCGTTACAGACAAGCTGCAACTCTATGGCAGCTGGAACTACGGCTATTCGCGCACCACGGGCCAGCTTGGCCAGCCGAACAGCGCATTCGGTCAAACGAACGCCGGCGCCTCGACCGACCCGAATACGTTGCGGGCGGATGCCGGAAGCGTGAATCCGAACTCTCTGTACGCGTTTGGCGGAGACTGGACACCCAATTCCAGGATGTCCGTTCAGGTTCGCTATGGCTACTTCTTCAACAATAACGAGCAGCGCGGAACACCGATCGGGACGCGCTATGTGTATCAGGATTCGGTTAATGCGGCCAGCAAAGATCTTTCCGGAGCCCCGTACCCCGCATCGTCTTTCAACACGGTTAATTTCGCAACTCTGCCGAGCAATCTTGCGACAGCGTATGACGCTTACAAGCGCAACAGTCTCAACGCTGACGTTTCCTACTTTCTCAGCCGTTTTCTGGGTGGCAGCCATACACTCAAAGGCGGCTACTCCTGGCAGCGGCAGGGAAACGATGTTCTGACGAATTTTCAGGGCGGCCGCGTGGATCTTCGTTTCGGCGAGAGTTATACGCCGGTAACGAACAACACAGCATGCGACGCGATTATTGCGGCCAACAAAGCTGCCTATGGTCAGCCGAGTTGCCAGGGGAAATACGGTTACTTCGTGGTCGGAACCGGTGTAACGAACACCGGCTCCGACAAGCAGACAGCGCAAGCCGTTTACATCCAGGACTCATGGAACGTGGGTCATGGCCTGACTCTCAACGTCGGCATTCGGTTCGATGAAGAAAAACAACCGCCATACGATCCGAAGCGCTTCCCCACAGTTGAATTTGGCTGGGGTGACAAGATTGCTCCGCGTATCGGCGGCGCCTACGATGTCCTCCACAATGGCAAGCTCAAGCTTTATGCCAGTTATGGCAAGTTCTTCGACATTATGAAGATGGGCCTGGCGCGCGGTTCGTTCGGCAGCGACTACTGGCACGATTGCGTATACGCCATGGACGATACCAATTACACCGCGATCACGCCGAGCTATCCGGCGGGCGGCGGTTGCCCTGCTACGGGGTCGGCTCCTAGTGTTACGGTGGGTCGCTTTATCGAGAACGTCGATTTCCGCGCGACAAAAGCGGACAATCGCGATCCGGCGATCTCGACAGACTTCAAACCGATGCTGCAGCATGAAATTGTGG
Organism: Bryobacterales bacterium; assembly: GCA_030838885.1. GTDB lineage: Bacteria > Acidobacteriota > Terriglobia > Bryobacterales > Bryobacteraceae > BOG-234. The sequence goes on from JAUZEU010000800.1 coordinate 8,586, forward strand.
TGGGCGCGGATTGGGCTATTACGTCTAACTGGACTCTGGAAACCCGCTATGCCCGCAAGCGGTTGGACCGAACCATCGAGGACATGTCGATCACCGACAATCTTGGTTTTTACATTGGTAACCCCGGTTCGCCGTTCGCCGACCTGCTCCACCGCCCGACTGTTATTCCAGACGCAAAGGGAAACAACTATTACAACACCGTTCCGTTCTGCGCCGAGTGCCCCAAAGTGGTCCCGGCCATCCGCCGGTACGATGGTTTGGAATTCCGGCTTGCCAATCGCCCGACGGGCAAATGGTTCGGGTCGATGTCCTACACGTATAGCAAGCTAACCGGCAACTACGCTGGCCTGACCAATACCGATCCGACAGACGGTGGTGGCGGACGGCACGCTCCTGACAACGGACGTGCCTTCGACATTCCTACGATGACTTACCTGCCGAGCGGTAAGATCGACGACGGCCCGCTTTCGACAGACCGTCCAAATACAGGTAAGATCTTCGGCTTCTATCGCCAGAAGTGGTTTCATGGGCAGGAGACGATGGTTGGCTTCATTCAGTCCGCTTTCCAGGGGACGCCCATCGGAACCTGCCTGCCAGTTGTCGGGACTTCCTCGGCTTGCCAGTGGGCAGAGGGCCGCGGCAACTTCGTGAAACTCAGCCGTGCGGCGGACGGAACCATCGTGAAAGATGGCGTGGTTCAGAATGCCCGAACCGACAATTACCTTCAGACCGACTTGTCGCTCCGCCATTCGATTGCGGTAGGGGAAGGAAAGCAGTTGGCCTTCGAAGGGAACATCACCAACGTCTTCAATCAGCGCGCAGGCGTTGCCTACTACCAGTTCGCAATTCCCACTGGCTTGATTAATCCCACGCGTGCACCGCGCTTCTCCGGCGATCCCGGCGTGGACTGGGGAAAGGTGATGAACGGCTATAACTATATGGATGCGTTGAATGGCACGGGTAGTTTTGCGGGCGTTCAGGCCCCGCTCACCCTGGCAAGCCGCTATGGTCTGCCCCAGGTGTTCCAGGGCGCACGCAACATGAGACTGGCAGTTCGCTTTACGTTCTAAGCACTTTCAGCAGTCTGTATTTGAATAAAGGGGGCCGGGAAACCTGCCCCCTTTTTCCGTCTTGAAATCCGAAGCCGTTTCAGGGTGACTGCCGCTTGGGCTTTC
>JAUZEU010000002.1 GCA_030838885.1 Bryobacterales bacterium
GTACAGAATGGCTTCGGAACCGGCCCGCAGCAGCAACATGGCGTTGCTGCCGGTAAAGCCGGTCAGATAACGGACATTGTGCAGGCTGGTGACGAGAAATGCATCGAGCCCGGGTTCAGCGAGAGCACTCACCGCCTTCTCCCGGCGGATTTGAGGCCTCAAATCTGGCTGGCTCATTTAAGGAACCAGCAACAGCTTCCCGGCCGTTTTGCGCCCTTCCAGATCCCGGTGCGCCTGAGCCGCATCGGCCAGGGGATACGTCTTATCAATACGCAGCTCCAGCTTACCCGCCGCAATCCATCCCAACACATCGCCCGCCCGCCACGTCAGTTCTTCACGCGTCAGACAATGGTGCGCCAGGCTGGGGCGCGTCATGAACAGCGAACCCTTCTGGTTCAGAAGCGACGGGTCGAACGGTGGCACAGCGCCACTCGACTGCCCAAACAGCACCATCATGCCGCGCGGTCGGATAATGTCGAGACCCTTCAGGAACGTACTGGCGCCGACGGAATCATAAACCACGTCCACGCCCTTGCCCCCGGTGAGGTTCTTCACTTCGGCCACGAAATCCTGGCGCGTGTAAACGATCACCTCATCCGCGCCCCCGGACTTCGCGATAGCCGCCTTCTCATCCGTACCGGCTGTTCCGTATACCGTCGCGCCCCGCATCTTCGCCATCTGCACCAGCAACCGCCCCGCGCCCCCGGCAGCGGCATGCACCAGGCATTTATCGCCGGCCTTCAGTGGAAAAGACGAATGCGACAAATAGTGCGCCGTCATCCCCTGCAGCAAGGCCCCAGCACCCGTTTTGAAATCCACTTCCTCAGGCAGCTTCACCAGTTGCGAAGTGGGCACCACAACGTACTCCGCGTAGGAACCCCGGAACATGCCCCATGCAACGCGGTCGCCCGGCCCGAAATCTGTGACTCCAGGCCCGACAGCTTCAATGGTTCCGGCGCCTTCGTTGCCGGGGGTGAAAGGCAGGTCGGCTTTATAAAGCCCAATTCGGAAATAAACGTCGATGAAATTAACGCCTGCCGCGCCCACCTTGATCAGCGCCTGATTGGGGCCGGGGGTGGGCACGGGCGCATCCACGAGGACCATCTCCTCGGGACCGCCGGTTTTCGAAATCTGGATGAGTTTCATATTGAGAGTTGATTCACGGGTGAAGTGCACGCCGGAACGCCCGCCGCGCATGAACCGCGAAAGCATACAGTAACAGATAGAGCACTGCAAACGGAAAGGCGATCAGGCGTCCGATGGTGCGAATCGCGCCCGCGCCCTCCAGACCCACTCGAACAAGCGCAAATTCGCGCAGAATGGCGGCGTTCTCGCGATGCATCCAGAAATAGTCGCCATTCTCGTTGATGATGAAAACCTTCGCCGGCACCCGGATCGCCACCAGCCATTTCCACTTCGTCATGATTGGCTCCGCAGAGCAGATCATCCCAACGAAAGCGTAATCGCGCGACCGCAGTTCCTTCATCAGGTCCCGGCGCTTGTCGGAAGACCCGTAATCTGTAACGCGGAAGACCTTCGTCTCAGGCGGCAGGCCAGTCGGCAAGCCACCATAACAGGTCAGCAAATCCATCTCATACGCCTCGGCCCAATCCGATTTCAGATGGGGCAGGATACCTTCCGCCAATGAGCGTGAGCCGCTCTCAATCAGCAACAAACGCTTGCCGGTGGGCGCCCGGCGGCTAACTATGTATCGCATTCAGGCTCATTTGGTCTTCTCCGCGCTTTTCACCCGTTTCAGTTCAACCCGCGCCGCTTCCAGTGTCGGATCGAGTTCCACCGCCGCCTCCAGTTCCTTGACCGCCTCTGCCTTCTGGCCCAGACCAGCGAGCGCGGTACCCAAATGCATCCGCGCCTGAGCCTCGCCAGGCTGATTGCCTTCAATCGGCTTGCTCAGGTACCTGCGCAATGCGGCCGCGGCGGTGTCCAGTTGCTGGCCGTGCTCAATTGCTGCCTCGGCAATCGCGAACCAGGGCATCAGATCGTCCCCGTCGATGGATTCCGCGCTTTCGGCCATCTGAATTGCTTCAGTCCAGCACCCGCAGAGCGTGTGAACCCGCGCCAGAAGCGCCCAGGCGTCCGCGCGAGTCGGATCGGTGTGAACAGCCTGGCAGGCCCACCGCTCCGCCTTCGCCTGGTCGGGCTTCGTCCGGATGTAGTACATAGCCAGAGCCGAAACACTCTCGAAAAGCAGCGGATTTTCTGCGAGGGACTGCTTATAAAATACTTCCGCATTGTCCCAGTCCTTCATCTCCACCGCGAGACGGCCCTGATAATACCGCCCGAGATCAGGAACGGCATTGGCAAGCTGCTCCCCAATCTGCCGGGCCTTGTTCTTGTCGCCTCCCAATAGCGAAGGGGCCGCATAGTAATACATCATCAGCCCCCATTGTGTGTCAGTATTCTTCGGATCCAGCGCGGCTGCGGTATCCAGTTCCTGGCGCGCGCGCCGGACATAAGAAAGACGCTTCAGAAGGCCAGCCTTCTCGGCAAGACGCCCGACGACAGCCGCAACCTGCACGTGATAAGCCGCATTCGACCCATCGCCCGCGAGCGCCGTTTCGGCCAGCGACATTGCCTCATCCAGCTTGCCTAGTGCAGCCTTGGCGCGCGACAGCATCCATTTGATGCGAGCAGATGTCTGCGGATCCAGACCTGGGTCATTCGCAAGCGGTTCCAGAATCTTCTCTGCGCGAAGGTAATGACCCGATTCGAGCAGTTGAGCGGGAGACAGGCGCGTGAGGGCGTCAGGGGCCACATCCGGCAGCCGGCAGTCTGCGCTGGCGTTGAACGCGATGACGGCGAGCACTGCCCACAGGCGAAACATTTCAACAATGCGAAGGGGAAGGCGGCGCGTCACTCACTAAAGAGTTACCACAACCGCCGGTCGCTACTTCAGGACCTGCGCAAAGAAATCGAGCGCCCGTGAATCCTTCGACTGCCCCAGCCAGAAAATTGCTTTCTTCCGAACCGCGGGATCGGGGTTGTTCTTAGCCACATCGATCAGCAAGGGCACACCCTGCGCTTCCGGAAGCTGCTTCAATGCGAAGACTGCCTGTTCCTTCACGGACCGCTCCGGATCGTTCACAGTCGCACCTTTAATCACATCCTGCGCCTGCTTATTCGCGGCCTTCTGGGCCAGCCAGAACAAGGCCCGGCTGCGGACCTGCGGTGACTTGTCGTTCTTAGCCGCATCCATCACGGTTGCGATACCAGCCGGATCTTTGCTTTGCGAGAGCGCGAAGATCACCTGCTCCCGAACCTTTTGGCTCGGGTCCGCGGCGAGCATCCGTTTCAGTACTTCCACACCATGGGCGCCTCGTGAGTTTCCTAACCAGAACGCAGTGCGCTCCCGAACGCGGTCGGGCTGGCTGGTGGCAATCAGGTCCTCCAGAGCGCGGTCCGCTGCGGACCCGGCATGAAGAGCAATCGGGAGAATTGCGCGATCCGCGTGATCCCCCGCCACCCGTGTCTTCAGCCATTCCACGCTCGCTTCAGGCGTGACACCCGTTATCCAATAGAACGGCAAACCCCCGGCGTCCAGAAGGCAATCGGGCGAGGTCACGCGAAGTTGATCCACCTGCCCGTTCTCTATCCGAACCAGCATCACCAGAGTAGTCTGGCCTTCCAGTCGTACCGGAGCGCCCGTCGCATGTTGCTGTTCGCTGTTGTTACTGTTGTTATTGCCGTTCGACCAGCACATGTCGCCGTGCCGGCCGGGAATCATTGGCTCCGCATACCCGGCCCAGTACGGACCTGCCCCGAATTGCCGGAGCTGCGCATCGAGTGTGCCCTGTAACGCCCGTGTCTCGACTTTTGCATTCTGCACCTGAGGCTGCTGCGCGTACCCCACCGCCGCGAAGAGCACCGCGATAACGACTCTCATTTCAACAGCTCCATCATGTAATCTGTCGCATCCTTGCTGTGCATTGTGGAAAGCCGCTCCACAATGTATCTCTTCATCGCCGGATCCGATTCCTTCTTCGCCAGCTCCACCATCGCCTTCGCGTCACCCCGGCCATGCAGGCCGTTGATCAGTTCTCTCCTGGTTTTCGGATCGCTGTCACTGCTGTACAACTGTGAAAGCGTCTCAATCGGAGTCGACCTCGAAATCGCCATACTCCGAATGGCCTCCGCTCGCACCTTCGGATCTTTTTCCGTCTTCGCAATGTCCAGCAGCTTGTCGGAAGCGCCGCTCACAAACAGGCTGCGCACAATCTGCACTTTGTTGTCTGCGGAGGTTTCGGAGCTGTACAGTTGCACAAGCTGATCGTTCGCCTTCATCACGCCCAACTGTCGAATCGCCTCCATCCGGAGATCCGGGTCCTTTTCGGTCTTCGCAAGATTGAACAACGGATCCTTCCCCCGGGAAATCATCAGGCCGCGAATGATCTCCCGCTTCACCGCCGCATCGCCTGATGAACCGTAAACACTCACCAGTTGCTGCTGTGCCTCGCCCGTACCGGACATGCCGATATAACGGATGGCCCGGATCTGCAGATCGGGATTGCCCGCGCCTTTCGCGTAGTCGGTGAGCGCCTGATGGGCACGGGGTGTCTTGCTCTGCGTCAGCACGAACATGGCGCGATCCTTCACGCGCGGCGCGCTGCTCCCTTTCAGCAGGTTCTCCAGCAGCGGAATGGCTCGTTCCGGATCACCGTTCATCAGACTGTTGATCGCCATCAGCTTCAGGTCTTCATTCGTCTCGTCCGCAGGCGAAACTGCCTGTCCCGAACCCTGCTTCGCCTCCACTTCGAGCGCCTGCGCATCATTCAGCCAGTGACTCTGGGGATAATCGCGGCGGAGAACGGCCACGGCGGCCAGCGCTTCATCCCGGCGACCCACCTTGTTTAGTGCGTAGGCTTTCCAGTAAAGCGCTCCATCGGCCCGTGACGACTTGGCATCGATGACAGCATTGAACCGCTGAATCGCGTCGTCATACCTGCGCTCATCCAGAGCCCGTGTTCCGGCGTCGTAAGCGCCCTCGCCCGACGAGTAGCGTTTCACCTGCATGCCAAATGTGCCTGAAGGCATCGCCAGCTTCGCTCTCACGCCTGCCAGTTCCGTCGCGAGTGCGCCATCGATTGTCGAGAGTTCTTTCAGCCTCTGAAACTCCCCGTTCTGCAGAGTCATCGTTTCGACCTTCTCGCGGATCTCCGCTGCCTGGCGTGTTGCCTTCTCAACAGCGATCTCAACATCCGCCTGCTGAGCTGCCACAAGGTCCTGAGCCGACACGGTCTCGGTGAAGCTAAGCGCCAGCGTGGCGCAGAGAAGACCTTTTGTGAATACGTTCATGATTTCTGACCTTCCGTTCGTAGATTCGATTCGATGATTCGTACTTTGAAAAGCAATGATCCGGAGTCAATGCGCTGCCGGATGGATTGCACTTCCGCAGCATTGGCGTTGTCCGGGGAGTTGGCCATTTCCAGCAGGAAGCGCTCGACCTCATCCACCAGCGCGAGGGTTGCCGTGTCGCCCTGTTCTGCAAGGGACTGGCGCATCAAACGCCCTTCGTCCACCATGTCCTGAGCCCGGTAACGCGCCGAAGAAATGTCAGCCGCGCCGGAATCGCCGGCGTTGGAGATTTCGGTCAGCAGCATCTCCGCCCGATCCAGATGGTCGGCGAGTGAAATGGCCAGAATGCGCTGTCGTGCCGCATTGGAAAGCCCCGCCATCACCGGTGATTCGACTCGCTTTGAAACCCGCCCCAGGTAGAACGTGCCGAGTAGTAAAGCGAGCAGCGCAGGCGCTACCCACAACCATGGACGCGGTCTTCCCCAAAGATGTCTTGCCCAGTGACGCTTTGCGTGGCTCCCACCCTGAACCTCCAGTTGAGGCGCGATTTGTGCCCAGACACTCCGCCCGAGTTCCGCGTCAGGCTCCGGCACAACCCACTCACTGCAGACATTCAGCGTAAGAGCCAGTGATTCTGCCGCACCCCGGCACTCAGGGCAGTCCCGCAAATGCAGCTGCCCGTGCGCCGGTGCCTCCGGTTCGGAGTAGTAAAGCAGCACCAGATCTTCTTCTGTTAGATGTTTCATCGCGAATTTGCCATAGCCGGCTCCAGCACCCGGCGTAGTTTCTGAACCGCACGAAAGACACTATGCTTGGCCGCGCCGGGTTGCACTCCAAGCTCGACGGAGATTTCCTCAATACCCATGCCCTCGTAATGCCGCAGAATGAAAGCGGCACGCTCCATCTCCGTCAGTTCTTCGAGAGCCGGCCCCAGAATTGCCGAAATCTGCGAACTCATGGCCAGCCGCTCGGGCGAAGGCGACTCGGCGGCTACCAGCGCTACAGGGTCGCTCTGGTCTTCTCCTGCGTGATAAGCAGGCTGTGCTGCCTGCCTTCGCTGCCGAAGGCGAAGATGGTCCAGCGCACAGTTCGTGCAGATCCGGTGCAGCCAGGTGCCGAACGTGGCCCGGCCATCAAACTTACCAATCTGCTTCCACGCTCGCAGGAACGTCTCCTGCACCATGTCTTCCGCGTCTGTCTCGTTTCCTGTCATACGATAGGCGAGCCGGAACACAGTTCGGGCATGTTGGTCGACGAGCGCGCGAAAAGCGTCGCGGTCGCCGCCTCGCACCTTACTGAGGGTGATTTCCTCGCTCTGAGGCATCCGGCTGTCAGATTAGACTGCGCGTTCACGCAGCGGTTAGGAAACAGCTGATAAACGAAAAACCGGTGCAACTCTAACGAGTCGCACCGGTCGTCTGACAGCGCGCAGTTGAGGGGAACCACGCGAGTCCGGCGTCTGCCCGCGCGCGGCAGAGGGGGAGCCGCAATTGGCCAGACAGACGCCTTTCCTGCTTGTATAAAGAAGACTCCGCTCAAAGCCGTTTGGTTAGTAAAGCTCTGTAAATTCCCTCGGGGGTAGCAACAAAACTTCCGGCCTGATAAATTCAATGGGCGATGAAACTTCTTGCAGCCATGGCGCTTGCGCCGCTTCTTTCCGCTCAGATCATGTATGTGGGCACCTACACGGCGCCCCAAAGCTCCTCGAAAGGCATCTACGCCTACCGGTTTGACCCGAAGACCGGGAGAATGGCTCCCTTGGGCCTGGTTGCCGAAACGCCGAATCCGACCTTCCTGGCGGTCCACCCGAATGGCAAATACCTGTACGCAATCAATGAGATAAACGAGTTTCAGGGCAAGAAGGCCGGCTCCGTCAGCGCTTACTCCATGGACAAAGCCACCGGCAAGCTCACACTTCTTAATACAGTCTCCTCGGCCAGCCCTGGACCGTGCCATGTTGTCGTGGACGCGACTGGCAAGGCAGTGCTGGTGGCCAACTACGCAGGCGGAAGTTTCGCTTCCTTCCCCGTGCAGGCGGATGGCAAACTCGGCGAAGCGGCTTCTTTCATCCAGGGGACCGGTTCCAGTATCGATAAGGGCCGCCAAACAGCTCCCCACGGCCACTCAGTCGTGCTGACGAAGAACAACAAATTCATACTGGGCGGCGATCTCGGCACTGACAAAGTAATGATCTTCAAACTTGACCCCGCAACGGCAAAGATCACGCCCAATACCCCGCCGTCTGCTCCGGTGAAGCCCGGTTCCGGGCCCCGTCACCTCGTCATCTCCCCCGATCAAAAGCATGTCTATGTGCTGAGCGAAATGGCTTCAACAGTGACATCGTTCGACTTCAACGCGAACACGGGTGAGATGAAAGAAATCGGCGTCGTATCCACGCTGCCTGACGATTTCAAAGGTCAGAGCACAACCGCTGAAATCATGATTGACGCCAAAGGCCAGTATGTCTATGCATCCAATCGCGGCCACGATTCCATTTCTGTTTTTGCCGTGGATCCGAAGACCGCGCTTCTGACGCGAATTCAAACCGTATCTAGCGGCGGCTCCATCCCCCGCGCATTTGTTCTCGATCCCTCGGGCAACTACATCGTCGCGGGGAATCAGAAGACCGACAATATCGCAGTGCTCAAGATCGACCATGCCACCGGCAAACTCACGCCGGTTGGCGACAAAGTCGAAGTCGGCGCTCCGGTTACCTTCGCTTTTATCAAGTAACCGGCTACTGCGTTTCGGGCGCGGTCCGCAGGCAGAGTTTCTGCCTGCTCCGCCGCCGTCTGAATCAACTGCGCCCGCTCTTCCCTGAAAACTCGCTTTTTCACAAGAGATCCATAATCGGCGCTGCTCCGGGAACTGCCGGCGGAAATCCCAGCACCTTGTAAATCGTGGCTGCCAGCATCGCGGGATCTACGGGATCGTCCTTTGGCTCGGCCCCGATCCTGTCCGAACTGCCGTATACCTGTCCACCCCTGACGCCGCCCCCCGCCATCAGAACGGTGGAGCAGCGCGTCCAGTGATCGCGCCCTCCCGCCGGATTAATCTTCGGCGTGCGCCCGAACTCACCCATGGCCACTACCAAAGTGCTCTCCAGCAACCCGCGCTGGCTCAGGTCTTCCAGAAGGGAACTGTAAGCCGCGTCAAACATCGGCCCCACATGATCCCGATAACAGGAAATCGGGCTGAACGGTGCATAGCCATGGATGTCCCACGTGGTCTCGTCGAACACGCTCCCGAACATATTGACAGCGACGAAACGACTGCCCGTTTCTACCAGCCTTCGCGCCATCAGACAGTTCTGCCCAAAAGTATTCAGCCCGTACCGCAAGCGACTACTTTCCGGTTCGCTACGCAGGTCATAGCTCGTCGATCCAGCCGCCTGGCAGAGCCTGCCGGGCTGCATGATCTGGCTCCCCGAATCGTGCAGTGAAGGCCCGTCATGCCAAACCGAACGAACCAGCACATATTTATCCGCGTGCCGTGCCATAAGCGGAAAGATCTCGGAGATCTCAATTCCAGGAACGTTGGTCTTAATTGGCCGGAACGGGCCCCGAATCTCGCTCGGAGCCTCCGGCTTCATATCCCATGTGTCCAGTTGCGATGGTCCACCCGTCAGCATCAGCAGTATGCAACTGGTCGCCGGCTTTTTCCCCGCCGCCTGCCCCGACGCATTCAACAAGCCGAGCCCAGGCATAGCCGCCGCGCCTGTCTGCAGAAACTGCCTTCGCCGCATCTCTATTGGTTGTCCTCGTACTCTTCATGCCACGCCATCTGAATCGCTTCGAGTTTCCCTTCCGTCGACTTAATGGGGTCGTCCTCAAAATCTTCCAGCTGCGTCACCCATTTGTGCAGATCGGTGAACCGCACCGTCAGCGGGTCGAGTTCCGGGTGCTGCTCATAAAGCGCAAGTGCGATGTCTTCGGCGGTGTCCCACGTCAATCTCTGCATGGAGCCATGCTATCCTGCCGGTGAATCCGAGTGCCAAATCGCCGTTCGATACTTCTTTTCGGAATCGCGCTTTTCCTCGCCGCCATTGTGCCTCCCTGCACTTTTGCCCAGCTCACGCCCAAACAGAGAACCGATGCCCTGGATTCCTTCGAAACCGTTTGGCGTACCGTGCGCGATCGTCACCCGGACCCGAAGCTGAACGGCCTCGATTGGCAGGCGGTTCATGATTCCACCAGGCCTCTCATCGCCACCGCGAAGTCGCTGGACGATGTTCGCAGCACCCTCACCGAGATGCTCGGAAAGCTCAGTGCATCGCATTACGCGATCATCCCCGCCGAACTATACAAAAACGATCTCTTTAAATCGGCAGCAGAGCGCGCCGACAACGCTTCCTCCAACAGTTCCCCAGGTATCACCCCAATTGTGATCGACGGCAAAGCGCTCGTGGCAAGCGTGGACCCCGACTCGCCCGCCGCCCGCGCCGGGGTGCGCCCAGGCATGGTCCTTGAGTCCATCGCCGGAGCGAAAGTGTCGCCACTTCTCGAAATTGCCGGCACCTTGAAAGACAGCGACGCACAGCGCTTAATTCAGGGCTCTGTCACGCGCAAACTGAACGGCACCGCGGATGAGCCTCTCCAGCTCGAAGTGGTCGATGCCAGCGGGTCCCCGAAGCATATCGAGGTGAAGCGGGAGGAGCCCAAAGGCAAACTGGTCACGTTCGGCAATCTTCCGGAACAGCGCGTCATCTTTGAATCACGCAGGCTCGCCTCCGGGGTGGGCTATATCCGCCTTAACGAATTCCTGGACCCCGTGTCGATCATGCCGCAGTTCGAGGCGGCGCTGAAGCAGTTCAACAAAGCGCCAGGCATCGTACTCGATCTGCGCGGCAACCCCGGCGGCATCGGCATCATGGCCATGGGCATCGCCGGCTTCTTTATTGAGAAAAACGGCCAGAAACTGGGTGAAATGAAGATGCGCGAAACAACGCTGAAGTTCGTCATCTTTCCGCGGCCCGAAACCTATGCGGGCAGACTCGCCATCCTGGTGGACGGCGGCTCGGCTTCCACCAGCGAAATCCTCTCGCAGGGACTCCAGGATTTGCAACGCGCCCGCGTCTTCGGCACCCGCACCGCCGGAGCCGCGCTGCCTTCCGACATCATCCGTCTTCCCGATGGCGATGGCTTCCAGTACGCCCAGGCAAGCTACACTTCAGAGAAGGGAAGAGTCCTTGAAGGAAACGGTGTAACGCCGGATGTGGAAGTGCGTCAAACCCAGGAGGCTCTGCTGGCCGGACATGACCTCGTCATCGAAACTGCTGAATCGTGGATTGTTCAGTAGTGCTTCCTTAAAAGCCTGCTGTATCGCCCTGTGCCTTGCGAATCTGTTGTCTGCCGCGGGCACCACAGCCCTGCCTTCTGCCCGCGCCGTGCTGGACCGGTATATCGCCGTAACCGGTGGCGCAGATGTCTGGCATTCCAAGAAAACCGAACGCGACGAGATTGAAGGCCGTTCGCTTGACGGCGGGCGTGTACTCCTGCGTGCCACGGTTTCGCTTACCCGCCGCGGAAATTCCAGCAGCGACGTCAAGGTTCCCGAAGAAGCCCGCGAAGGCGTGTACAACGGTGTTGCCTGGGCCTGGACGAAACTCTCAGGACCCCGCATCAAGCGCGGCCCCGACCGCGATGAAGCCATTCGTTCCTCCCGCATGCTGGAAGAAGCCGATTGGCACGCGCTTTATCCGAAATCCCGCGTCGAAGCAGTAGAACCCGTGAATGGCAAACCTTGCTACAAAGTTCTTCTGTTGCCGTCCGCTGACCAGAAAGCCGAATGGTTCGAAATAACAACCGGTCTGCTCGCCCGCCGCGCGTCCGTGGCTCTTTCGTCGGGCGGCGCGACGCCTGTCAGCTATACCGTGGAATCCTGGCGTGTGCAGGACGGTCTGAAGCAGCCTTTCACCATGCTGGCCGAACGTGGTGAT
>JAUZEU010000006.1 GCA_030838885.1 Bryobacterales bacterium
GTGCCTTCATTCAGATCGATCGCAGAGAGCGTGGTCCAGGGCGGGCTGATCACAGGCAATCCGCTCTCGGTAAGAATGCGGTTCTCATATGTTCCGAAATACCGCGTCAGGCCTGGTGGAGTGGGTAGTCTTTCCATTCCACCTCCTCCGCCCTGTCCGCCGGTCACCGGACCTGCCGCGGAGGGATTCACAATATACGCCGCCAGTGCGTCCAGGTGCCCGGGCGCCAGATCATTGAAGGCGGGCATCTCTCCTTCGCCGTTGGTTACAATCTTCGTGAATTTTTCCAGACCAATATCCTTCGGAGACATCACTCCGTTACGATCCGGGCCATGACATGTTTGGCAGAGTTGAGTATAGATCGCTCTCCCGCGCTGTTCCGGCGTCCCCGAGGAGGGTACGCGGAGTGGCAGGCGCTTTGTGAGCTTCAGCTTCAGTTCGGGCGAATCTGCCGAGCGGACATACAAGATCCCAGTCTGTGGATCTGCCGCGGCGTTCCCCCAGTTCGAGCCTCCATCGTCGGCAGGAAGCTGGATTGTGTCCTGCTTGTCATTAGGTGGCGTGAACATCCCTTCGTAGCGCGCATGACTGAGAATCTCCTGAAAGCGTGCTTTATCCGCCTCGTCCGCGAACGGATTGATATCGACGGCCGTGAACTTCTGACGCGCAAACGCGGGTGGTTTGCTGGGCACCGGCTGGGTGGGCCATGACTGTTCGCCCGGTGCTTCGCTCCGGGGAACGGCTCTCTCTTCAATCGGCCAGAGCGGCGTTCCGCTCACCCGTCCAAACGCAAAAACGAAGCCGGATTTGGTGGGCTGGGCCACAATGTCCACCATCTTTCCGTTGTGCTTCACGGTGAGCAGTTTCGGTCCGGTGGTGGGATCATAGTCCCACAGATCGTGGTGCACGGTTTGAAAATGCCAGAGGCGCTTCCCTGTGCGGAGGTCGAGAGCCAGCAGACAATCTCCGAACAGATTCGCTCCGATGCGATCCGCACCATACCAGTCGTAAGTGGGGGATCCCACCGGGAAGTAGCCAATTGCCCGTTTCTCGTCGATCGCAAGTTCCCCCCAAGTGTTGACGCCTCCGACGTACTTCCACGCATCCCTGGGCCAGGTCTCGTATCCAAATTCGCCCGGACGGGGAAGAGTATGGAAAGTCCAGAGGAGCTTTCCGGTCAAGACGTGATAGGCGCGAATGTCCCCAGGCGGCGCGCCATAGGCTTCGCTGGTCGCGGACCCGAGAATAATCATATTTTCGAAAACACGCCCGGGTGTGCCAGACTGGATCTGCGGAATCGTCTTCGGTTCGCGGCCCAGCCCTTCGCGCAAATTCACGCGCCCGTCGTTCCCGAATGACGGGATGGCGATCCCCGTTTTGGCATCGACTTCCTGCAAATAGCTGTCTGCCGCGAAGATCAGGCGGCGGTCCGAACGGTCCTTACTCTCCCAGTAGTTGATGCCGCGATCAGTCGGCCGCCCTTCCGCCCGATGTGTCCAGATTTTCCGGCCCGTTGCTGCGTCGAGTGCCACAAGAGCATCGTCCTCGCCCAGCACGAACATCACGCCGTTCTTAATCAGGGGATTATAACCGAAACGAGCGCTCGTGCCAGGAACCGGATAGAACCATGCCTGACGAAGTTGGCCGACGTTACCCTTATGGATCTGCCGGAGTGCGGAATATTGCGTGCCGGCGATGTCACCGGCATAATCGCTCCATTCTGTCCAGGCTTGCTTCGGCTGTGCGCTGGCGCCCGCCAGAATCAGAGTAAAAGTACCCGCAAGAATTAGTGCCCGACGCTGCCGCCGGGGTGCCGGAATCTTCGTCAAATCAGCCTCTCTCATGCCAGACAGTGCATACTGCGCATCGCTTGTTGCTTGTTTGTGCCGGGGATGATATCAGTACCGGGTTCGTCAAGTCAAACGAGCGAGCGAAGCACGGAAGCGGCTATTACGGCCCGAAACCCGCGTAGGGCCTGAGTGGAATGATGGTTATTTCTAGCAGGCCGGCCTTTGCGAACGGGAGTGTGGCTAACATATTCCTCACCTGATCTTCGCTGTCCGCTTCCCAGAGCAGGCAGGCACCGGAAGTATCGTCCCGATACCAGATCTGCCGCAGGTGGCCTTCGACGTAGAGGGTGCGTGCGCGCTGCGATTCCTGCTGACCAAGAACCGCGAGGGAATCGCCCGAAACACCGGGGAGTAGTCGCGAAATAGTCAGGAATTGCATGACCTGAGGTTCAGGCGGCCCAGACAGTTTTGATTTGCACGAATTCCCGGATTCCCTGAATCCCCAGTTCGCGTCCATAGCCGGAATTCTTCACGCCCCCGAACGGAACGCGCGGATCAGATACAACCATGGCGTTGATAAACACCTGCCCAACCTCCAGTTCACTCGCGAAGCGAGCCTGCTCGGTCGCGTCAGTGGTCCAGACACTTGCACCTAAGCCATAGCTAGTGTCGTTGGCGAGCCGGATTGCCTCGTTGAGGTCCGCCACTGTGAACACGGACGCAACAGGTCCGAATAACTCTTCCCGGTAGGCGGGAGAATCCACCGGAATATCTGTCAGGATCGACGGAGGGTAGTAATAGCCGGGACCCGGCAGGGGCGCTCCGCCCGTCAGCAGACGCGCGCCCCGGGCAACGGTCGCCTGTACCTGGGCGTCCAGAGTGGCCACCAAATCGGATCTCGCCATCGGACCCAGGTCCGTTGAGGCATCGCGGGGATCGCCGACCTTCAGCGCCTCCATCGCAGGCACAAACCTCTTTAGGAACTCATCCGCTACGCTGCCCGCAACAATAAATCGTTTGGCGGCGATGCACGACTGGCCACTGTTGCCTGTGCGCGATTTGACTGCTACTTTAACGGCCTCATCGAGATTCGCGGACGGCATGACGATGAACGGGTCGCTGCCTCCTAATTCGAGAACGGTCTTTTTAAGTGCCCGCCCAGCGCGCGCCGCCACTTCACGGCCGGCCCGATCACTGCCGGTCAGCGTCACGGCACGAACGCGGGTGTCTTCAAGGATCGCGGGAACCTGATCAGTGTCAATCGCCAGGTTCTGGAAGACACCTTTTGGAAACCCGGCACTCGAAAAGATTCCTTCAATAGCCAGCGCGCATTGCGGCACGTTCGGCGCATGCTTCAGCAGCGCCACATTGCCCGCCATGATGGCTGGTGCGGCGAAGCGGAAGACCTGCCAGAACGGAAAGTTCCAGGGCATGATCGCAAGCACCGGACCGACAGGCTCGTACCGGATGTAGCTTCGGCGAGCTTCTGTTGGAATTTCCTCGTCCATTAGAAACCGCTCTGCATTTTGCGCGTAATACCGGCATCCACGTGCCGATTTCAGAATCTCGTCCATGGCGCTGCGCACCGGCTTCCCCATCTCCGCAGTCATGAGCGGACCGAGTTGGCCAGCCTGAGTTTCCAGAATGTCCGCTGCCCGCTCCATGAGCTTCCCGCGCTCTGAAAAAGACGTAGTTTTCCAGAGCGCGAATGCCGTCCAGGCCTCTGCCAACCGGTTTTCAAGGGCTGACGGATCGAGAGGTTCAAAGGTCGCCAGGACTTGCCCGGTCGCCGGATTGATGCTTTGGATTGCCATTCGAAGCCAAGCCGCTAACTATGCCGGCTCAACTGCGTAGTAGAAGTCGCGTACGCGGCTTTCCAGCATTGGCACGACCTTGCCTAGGATATTCTCCTTGAACGGCTCTGTCGCCATATGGGCTTCGTACCCTTCTTTGCCGTGATACTGCTCGTACAGCAAAAACTTGCGGGGGTCCTCTCCCGAACGGTTCACCGTATAGAGCGCGCATCCCGGCTCGGTCCGCGAAATCGGGATCATCTTCTGGAGGATCGAGGCAATCTCATCATCTTTTCCTTCTTTTGCATAGTACTGGGCGGCGACGACAAACAACATGTTTTTTGTGTTCCTTGTTATGAACTAGCTTTCAACCACACGATTGGAAAGGACTCCGATGCCCTCGATCTCAAGTTCCACCAGGTCTCCAGGTCGCAACCACCTTCCAAGTTCGAGGCCCGAACCGCCGGTCACCGTTCCCGATCCCCAGAGTTCGCCCGCGTGAATCGTTTCGCTTTGCGAAACATAGGCGATCAGGTCCGGAAAAGAGAACTGCCGGCCGGCGCTCGATGAGTCGGTCCAGACCTCTCCGTTCACGCGAGCGATCATGCGCGCATTGGAAGGGTCGAACTCGTCGGACGTAACCAGATAAGGCCCTATGGCATTACCTCCGTCAAAATCCTTGCCTTTACTCGGGCCCATTCCGAGAGGACCCTCCCGCTTCTGCTGGTCTCTGGCGCTGAAATCGTTCCAGATGGTATAGCCGGCAATATATTTTTCCGCGTCTTCGCGCGCGATCTTCGTGCCTTTGCGGCCGATTACCATTCCGAGTTCGAGTTCCAGATCAAAATTTTCGCAGTAAGGAGGAATGGTTACGGCTTCGCCAGTACCAATAACGGTGTCCGGGATGCCCTTGTAGTAGGACGGTATCTGATACCAGACAGCAGGCACCGAGCCCCACCCAAGCACTCTGGCGGCATTCTGCATGTGGCCCTCAAAAGTCAGGAAATCGCGCATCACGCGGGGGCGAACCAATGGCGCCAGCAGCCGGACCTCGTGCAGTCCATAGCTGGTGCGAGCGCCAAACGCCTCTTCGGTGCGCTGCGCCGCCTCGATCGCCTGCTCGGCTGCGTGGCGTCCCAGTTTTCCGGTCTCCAGAAACGCCACCATATCCGGCGGGAAGAAGACACTCGCCATCCTGTGTGCGTCGCACGCCGGATCGGCAGAATCGAGGTGGGCAGCATAAGCGGCGATAAAATCGATTAGCTTTCCGTCCACAGCCGCGCCAATGCGGCGAATGGGGCCGACGGGCGTTGGAACGTCAAATGTTGCCAGCTTCAAATGTTTGTGTTCCTTCCGGATGAGCGCGCTGAGGTAACCTATGGTGCGTATCGCGCACCATTACGAGCCCATTGCGAAACGGAAGGCTATCAAAAGGCTCTGATCGGTGTCAAGGGCTGCACCATCCGAATGAAGAGTTTCGGTGCTGACTGCCAAAGCGGCTTCTGGCCATCCAGCGATATCGTTCGATATGCTTGGCAAGATGAAAAAGGCCGCTCCGGAAACCCCTTCCATACAAAGCCTGGATCGAGGCATCACGATCCTCGAAGCCGTCGCCAAATCGAGCCATCCTGTTTCCATAGGCCAACTCCGGGAACTTTTGGGAATCAATCGGAGCAGCGTGTTCCGCCTTGCCAACACACTTCGGCGGCGGGGCTTTCTTGCCAATCCGGACGGGCAGAATGAATTCATCATCGGTCCCTCGATCTGGCGGCTGTTTCGCAATTACGATTGGAGTATGCTGGTGAGCTTTTGCCGCCATCACCCGAAAACACTGGCGGAATTGTCAGGCGAGACCGCACATCTGGGGGTACGCCAAAACCGTCAGGCGCTGTTCATTGACCATCAGACGTCCAGGTTCCAGGCCATATCCGTAACCGGCCGCACCGGTGAGTTTATGCCGCTTCATTCTACGGCGCACGGCAAAGCGCTGCTTGCCGATTGCAGCGTGGAGCAACTCAAGGCTATTGTCGGCGCCGAGGCATTGTGCAGCTATACGCCCAGAACGATCTCATCAATCGAAGAACTCGCTGAGGCCTGCGCCAAAATTAAAATTCAGGGCTACTCGCTTGATGAGGCGGAGCATATAGCGGAGATCCGCTGTGTCGCCGCTCCGATTCGTGACAAGGAGGGCACGATTGTTGCCGCCATCGGCATCTCCGCTCCGGAGGGCCGACTTACCAAGGGACGTCTGCCGAACGCAATCCACTATGTTACAGATGCGGCGCGAAAAATTACTGAAGTTCTTAGTGCCTGACTGAGACGCTCGAACTGGTTTCCACGCAAGGTCGAAGGACGGTGGGGCAGCGACCCTGTTTTTCCGTGAAAGCAATAAGCTCCGCTGCCGAGCCCTGTCACGCAGTTCGTCTGATCTTTGTCGAGACAGCAGATTCTCCTCCGGCTACTGCGGCAGGCCAATCCGGTCGCACAGAAGCCATTGCCTGGGATATAATCCCGAACCAGGCGAAACGTGCACAAAAAAGCGAAGCTCCAGCAGAAGACTCCTACCGGGGTTCCCCCTCTCCGGTTGGCTCTCACAGGTACAGCCGTATTTGCCTGCTTTTCGCTTCTCCCACTGGTTCGATCGAACTCTCGTCTGGCTGGTTCCTTTTGGGGCGCCACCGCCGGGCTATTACTGTTTACCCTTGCGGTCAGACATTTAGCGAAGCGGCAGAGCCGAACACTGAGTTATGAATTCCTGCCCAGACCCGTACATTACGTTCAGCTGATGATGCACAGCAGTATCTACCTCTACTGGGGCTGGTATTGGCGCGAAGTCTACCATTACGCGCCGCTGATTGCCGCGCAGATCGTGTATGTCTATGTCTTCGATATGCTGCTGTGCTGGTCGCGCCGCGATAAATGGGTTCTGGGCTTCGGCCCTTTTCCCATCGTTCTGAGCACAAATCTTTTCCTTTGGTTCAGGGACGACTGGTTCTGGCTGCAGTTCCTGCTCATATCGACTGGTGTCCTCTGCAAAGAATTCATCACGTGGAACCGCGAAGGCCGGCGTGTCCACATTTTTAACCCCTCTGCCGTCGCTCTCAGCATTTTTTCGATAGGCTTGCTGGTAACAGGTAACACTCACCTTACCTGGGGAGAGGAAGTGGCTGTCACTCTTGGACGTCCTCCTCATATTTATCTCGAGATATTCCTGGTTGGATTGGTCGTTCAGTCGCTGTTCTCGGTCACGCTTGTCACGCTCTTCTCGGCAGGGACGCTCTACATCCTGAATGTTGCCTATACCCAATCGACAGGTGTGTACCATTTCGTCGATTCCAATATCCCCATTGCCACGTTCCTTGGTCTGCACCTTCTTGTGACTGACCCGGCGACCTCGCCGCGAAACAATTTGGGCAAGGCAATCTTCGGAACCTTGTACGGCTCGCTGGTGTTCGCAGCCTATGCGGTGCTCAGTTGGTTCGGGCAACCGACGTTCTACGACAAACTGCTCTGCGTGCCAGCACTCAATCTGACCGCGCAGGCTCTGGACCGCGCGAGTGTCGCCGCGCTGAGCCACTTACGGTGGCCGAACGTCGGTCCACTCGCACGGCTTCCCTCGTGGAGTCCGCGAAGGCTTAATTTCGTTCACATGGCAGTATGGATCGCGCTGTTTTCAATGATGTGGACTACTGGGTTCGTCGGTGCCAGGCACCCCGGCAGCGACCCTCAGTTCTGGCTTCAGGCATGCAGGGAGGGTCGCCGGAACGCCTGCCGCACATGGATACATACCGCAAGCATTATGTGCCAGTACGACTCGGCCACTGCCTGCTTCCAGCTTGGCACCGAACTGAACGAGGGGCGAATTGTTGCGCGCGACCCGTATAGGGCGGGAAAGGTCCTCGGTAGGGCCTGCGACATGGGAAACCCAATGGGTTGCCTGAGTCTGATATCCCTGGTGCAGCGCGACGGACCGGGCCCGTTCGAGCAGGCGTGCACGCGCAAAGACGGTGAAAGTTGTTTTATTCTGGCATCACTCTATCACGCCGGGCAGGGTGTGCCGAAAAACGAAACTCATGCCGCGGATCTTTACCGCCAGGCTTGCCAGGACCAGTGGTGGCGTGGGTGCGGCAGGTTGGCGGAAAGCTATCGCAGGGGACAAGGAGTCCCACTGGATTTGGCGAAGGCTATCGAGAATTTCGACAAGGCGTGCACGGCAGGACAAGCGGCCAGTTGTGTCACGGCCTCCGAGATGTACGGCGCCATGAACGACCGGGCCTCAGCGGAAGACCGGCTCCGTCAGGCATGCGAATTCGGTACCCGCTATGCTGCCTCCAAATCGGCCTACTTTATGGCGGATACGTCGCCCCAGTCTGCAGCAGCGGAAGCTTACTGTGCCGCGGCGAACCGCTAAACAGATACCGGCACATTTTCCGCTCAACAATTTTCGCTTCACCGATTGACACGGCCAGGAACGCCTGATAGCATCTGGTGCGATTAGAGAATCCGGCGCTTCACAATACGCACCACAGTCACACCGGCACCGTCCCTTTGGACTCTGAGGACCGGTTGGATTACGGTGACATCAACCGGAAAACGGGGTCAACAATGTTGAAGGCGAAATCTTTTTGTCCGACGATCTTGCTCGCGCTGATGGTGAATTTCTCTGCAACGGCGCAAACAGGTTCCAGTTCAGTGGTTGGAACGGTAGCCGACACAACGAACCGGGTGATTGCAGGCAGTTCTGTCACGCTCATCAACGAGGCGTCCGGGGATCAGCGGGCCGACACGACCAACCAGGATGGCGATTTCGTCTTTGCCGGCGTGAATCCGGGCACCTACACGCTGAAGGTGCAGAATCCCGGCTTCCGCACTCTGGAGCGACGGGGAAATGTGGTCGTTTCTTCCACGCGTCTCTCTGTTGGCACGCTGCCGTTGCAGGTCGGTGGGATAAACGAAAAAATTGACGTCACCGCTCAGGCGGCGCAGGTCGAAACGGAGAGTTCGGATAAGTCCGAACTGGTTGACCTCAAAGAACTCCAGCTGATTTCTATTCGCGGACGCGACCCTGTGTCGTTTCTCGGAATTCTACCCGGCGTGCAGAAGGGCGTTGATCCGGACTTCCTGGGCGCCAGCTACGGCACTCCGGTACCTTCGTTCCAGGGACTAACCACGTCTACAAACGTGATCATGTCCGACGGAATCAATGGAGGCGATTCGCAGAGTGGCGGTCTCTTTTCGGGCACCGTGAATCTGGACTCCATTTCGGAAGTCAGGGTCCTGATGGGTAACTACAACGCCGAGTACGGCCGTGCCGGCGGAACGATGATCAATATGATCACCAAGAGTGGCGGCCAGCAATATCATGGCAGCGGCTGGTTTTATAAACGGCATGAGCAGTTCAATGCCAACAACTATTTCAACAATCTGAACGGGCTCGGGAAATCGATTTATCGTTTCCAGACGTTTGGCGGCGACATCGGTGGCAAGGTGAAGCTCCCTAAAATCGATATGGGGGATAAGTTGTTCTTCTTTGTGTTGTTCGAGGACACGCGTCTGAAGAACCCCGCTGCCATCGAACGCTGGACCATGCCTACGGCCCTCGAGCGACAGGGAGACTTTTCGAAGTCGTTCAATGGAGCGACTCTGATACCGGTTAAGGATCCTCTGAACGGACAAGCATTTCCGGGCAATGTAATTCCCCCGAGTCGGGCCAACCCTTA
>JAUZEU010000064.1 GCA_030838885.1 Bryobacterales bacterium
ACTCGCACCTGCCGAATGCAGAATCGAGAGTCGCTCGATTACCTCGGCACCGCCATCCGCTCATACCGCAACACCCACGCGGTGCCTTCGCTGCTCAAAACAGCCCCGACCACCTGAACTGTTACAACTCAGGCGTCACCCGAAACGCCGCCGGCCGTCGATGGTCCGCGCATCTCGTTTCTTTTGGAAGAGGCCACCCTGGCCAAAGAGAGAGAAGATTGGACGCGCACCAGGGAAGTTTTTGGGCGCGTTCGCCAGCTGATGAAAGACCCCGAAGAGCGCAGGCCGGAAGACCATTACATCATTCAGCAGCTCGCGCTCGCTACCTACAAAAGCAAGCAGCCGGACGCGACTACCGCTCTTCGGGAAGCACGCGATCTGCTGCTCACACTGGACCCGGATAAGACTCACGATCCTGAGACTTTGGGCCTCCTCGGAGCCGTATGGAAGCACCTCTACGAACTTGATACAGTTGATCGCGCCTCCCTCGACCGGGCCATCGCCAGCTACGAGCATGGCTTTTATCTGAAAAAGGACTATTACAACGGCATCAATCTAGCCTACCTCCTGAATCTCCGCGCCTCTATTTCGTCCGGCGATGAAGCTGTCGCTGATGATGTGCTTGCCCGCCGGGTTCGCAGAAAGGTCGTGTCCATCTGTGAGAGCATCGATCTCACCAAGGTGAGCCCCGCGGACCAGTATTGGATTGCAGCCACTCTCGAGGAAGCCTATTTCGGCCTGGGTGAGACGACCCCCCAATCCAGCTTTCTATCGTTCTGCTCTCAGGAATGGGCAGTCGCGCGGTCGCCGCTTCCGGACTCCTGACTCCGGCGTGTTTGGCGGCGCTTGCTCCCCGATTCGTTCCGGCTGGCCAATGAGGAATCGGTGCGGAACGGTCAGCACGAAGTTCTTCTCCACTGTGTAGCCCGCTAAAGCGAGGACACGGCTCTTTCGCTTCAGGAATCCGAAAACCTCCCCATACCAGTAACCTTCCTGCTCGAGGAAGTTGCGGAAGCGATGTCCCTGCGCGGTGAGTTCTTCAACGCGTTCATAGTTTCTGGCACGCATACGATCAAAATCCTCCTCCTTCGACGCAAGTTCAACCGCCAGATCAACATCACTCAATCGCTCGACCTGAGGTTTCAACATGCTGCCAAAAAGTACGACTCTCGTTACTTTGCCAAGGAAATACGGCTCGTTGTTGACCTGCTCCACCCGGGCAAGGAATTGCTGCAACGCCTTTTGCGCCGTCGCACCTGTGACCCGTCTGGCCGCCGTTGCGGAGGAGAGGGTTTGTCCCGCCTGGGTTACCTTCCATGCCCTTGGGCCGTGGGCTTCGATAAGCCCCTCAGCCAACAGAGCCTTAATCAGGGCACGCGCTTCTGCAGGCTGTACCAAGGCGGCTGACACCAGTTCGCCCAGTCCCCACGTCAAGCAGGCGCGGAGTTCCCGCAACGTGCGGCGTACGACCAGAGAAGGCCAACCGGCAACCGTCCCTTTCGGATCGATCTGCATCTGGGTCCAGCATAGCCCCACATTGCCTTTCCGTCATCGACCCACTACATGCGCAAGCCGGGGATGGGAGCGGCTTAGATCGCGAAAAGGAAGAATCGTGGCCACGCAGAAGCCAGGGCAAATCACTGATGCCGACGAAACCCGAAATGCCATCAGGTAGCGTCTGCTTCTCGGTTGAAAGGGCCGTTCGAAACAGTTTTCGGTAAATGCTGCGCGACCAGTGAGATCTTCAACGCTGGAACGGCCTGTCGGTCGTGACGAATTACGGCAGGTACAGGATCTTGAAGGACAACTTAAGCGACCGACCCGTATAGGCGTCTACCAGTCCCAAAAAAGTTTACACGAATTTTACAACGCCGCGACAACATACAAATCTCTGCGGGTTATTTGTCGGGTGACATGATTTTAACTCAACTGCGCTCACCAGCTTCGAATTGCCGTACGCTGCGGCGTAACCCGGGAATCAGCACTCGCCGGTTGCAGGCAGTGTCGTTTACCCGATCGCTGTGTCCCATATTACTATGCGCCTTACTATCAAGCGACAAGGTTGCGGGAGCTGAGCCCGCTGCAGGCGCAGAATGGACAACGCCTGCCGGAACTGTCGAAGGCACCCGATTCAGTTCACTCGCACAGATCAACCCCAGCAATGTCGGCCAGCTCAAAGAGGAGTTCAGCTTTAAGACAGGAGCTAAGGTGGGCCACGAAGGAGCTCCTCTGGTCGTGGCGAGCACGATGTACGTGGTGGGCCCGTTTCCTAATAAGCTGTTCGCGCTGGATCTCACCCGCCCAGGTCACACGCGGTGGATATTTAGTCCTGAGCCGGATCAGTTCGCGAAAGACAAGGCGTGCTGCGACACCGTTAATCGCGGCGCCGTGTTCGCCAACGGAAAGGTAATCTACAACGCGCTTGATAACACGACAATCGCCGTGGACGCGGTTAGCGGGAAGCAGGTCTGGCGCACCAAACTCGGTGATCCTCGCACAGGCCAAACCATGACCATGGCACCTCTGGTGGTGCGCGACAAAGTGTTCGTTGGGAACAGCGGCGGCGAATTTGGCGTGCGCGGCTGGATTGTGGCTCTGAACGTGAATACCGGTTCCGTGATCTGGAGGGCCTACAGCACGGGTTCCGATGCTGACGTGCTCATCGGTCCGAAATTCCAAGCGTTCTATCCGAAGGACCAGGGTCCTAACTTGGGCCTGACTACGTGGCCAGGGACATTGTGGCAACACGGCGGCGCCACCGTGTGGGGATGGCTCACGTACGATCCCGTGCTGAACAGGCTGTTTCACGGTACCGCCAACCCGGGGGTTTGGAATGCGGATCTGCGCCCTGGCGACAACAAGTGGTCCACGACCCAGTTCGCCCGCGATCCCGACACTGGTAGCGCAATCTGGGCTTATCAAATGACACCGCACGATGCGTGGGATTACGACGGCGTCAATGAGGGGATCGTGGCCGATCTTACGGTGAACGGAACTGCGCGCCAAGCGCTCGTCCGCTTTGATCGGAACGGTTTCGCTTACACTTTTGATCGTACGAACGGACAGGTGCTTCTGGCGCAACCTTACGTTCATGTTACCTGGGCGAGCGGAATAGATCTCGCAACTGGTAAACCGATTGAAGACCCCGCCAAGCGGACGCACGAGGGTCTTGTAGTCACTGATATTTGCCCGGCCGCCCCGGGCGGAAAAGATCAGCAGCCAGCCGCATTCTCGCCAAAAACCAAGCTGTTCTACGTGCCCACCAACAACCTGTGCATGGATTTCGAAGGATTGAAAGTGAATTTCATCGAAGGTACGCCGTTTGTCGGTGCCAGCGTTCGCATGAAGCCAGGTCCCGGCCTAAACCGCGGAGAGTTGGTCGCTTGGGATGCCGCAACCGGGATAAAAAGATGGGGCATAAAGGAGGAATTTCCTGTCTGGACCGGCGTGCTGGCCACTGCGGGAGACCTTGTTTTCTATGGCACGCTGGACCGGATGTTTAAAGCAGTCGATGCAACCACAGGCAACCTGCTGTTTGAGGTGCAACTCGAGTCTGGCAGCGTGGGCCACGCTATGACCTTTCTGGGACCCGATGGCAAGCAGCGCATCGCGATCTATTCAGGCCCTGGCGGCTGGGCTGGAGCCCCGGTAGCGGGCAAACTCGCGACCGATGATCCGTACGCGGGACTCGGCGTAATTGGCGCGATGAGTGACCTCCCCTCAGTCACGCCCGCGGGCGGCGCAGTGCATGTATTCAAGCTTCCATGACGACGACGCAGTTCGCGGTAAAAGGAAAGCTCAATATGCACATACCAGTTAACAACCGATCGCGACTTCGACTTTTTGCGGGGACTCTGCTGGTGGCATCCCTCGCCGCGGGGGCCTTTGCTGAGGACTCTGCCGGTGAACTCCGCGTGTGCGCAGACCCGGATAACTTTCCGTTCTCGGACGAGCACCTCGCCGGTTTCGAGAACAAACTTGCCGAGGTAGTGGCAAAGGAACTCAAAGCCTCTCTGCGGTACACGTGGTATCCGCAGCGCCGCGGCTTCATTCGCGAAACCCTTAAAGCCGGGAAGTGCGATCTGGTGATCGGTGTTCCAAACGGATACGATCTCGTGCTCACGACGAAGCCGTATTACAGATCCACCTACGTGTTCGTTTACCCAAAAAAGAGCAATCTGGATCTGCACACCTTCGATGATTCGGTGCTGCGCAAGATCAACATCGGTGTCCACGCATTCGGCGACGACGGAGCCAACTCGCCGCCGGTGCACGCTCTCGCACGCCGCGGAATAGCGAGTAACGTCACTGGTTTCAGTTTGTTCGCAGCGGTTGACAACCCGCCGGGAAAGATCATCGATGCGCTTGCAAGGGGCAGGATCGATGTCGCCGTCGTGTGGGGCCCGTATGCCGGCTTTTTCGCCTTGCGGCAACCTGTCGCGATGGAGGTTAGGCCGGTGCTACCCGGTTCCAACCCAACATCCCAACCCTTCAGCTACGACATCTCAATGGGAGTCAGGCCAGGCGACACGGCGTTCCTTGGAACGGTGCAAGAGATCCTTGATCGCAGGCACGACGATATCCGTAAGGTCCTTGAAGACTTCGGCGTGCCGCTCGTCGGCGCGCCTCCCACGTCAGGTTCGAACGGGCCGGGCGCCTCAGTGGCGCCGCCGCACTAATAAACCCAAACGATAACCATCTAAAGGAAATTAAAATTTATGCAACGTAATCTGAAATTTTTTTTGTCAGCTTTCTCGCTGGGACTGCTGGTGGCCGCAGGAGGGGCGGGGCTAAGTTCCGCCGACGAGGGGCGGGGAGACGGCAAGGCCTCGGGTTCAGCCATAGAAGGACGCCGCGTCTTTCTCGCCAACAACTGCTACGGTTGCCATGGGGGCCGCGTAGGTGGCGGAATGTGCCCCGAATTCAGAAGCACGAAACCGGACATTGACGCGATTGAGGAGGCGGTTCGAAAAGGGACTGAGACGGGTATGCCGCGATTCCCTAATCTGACGAGAGTGGATACTCAGAATCTCGCCGCCTACTTTCAATCGTTGCGCACCAGTGCGGAACCAACGTTTACCCATTGGTGGGAACCAATGCCCAGTCAGTAGCGGCAGAGCCGAGGCGAGCCCAACCAAGCGCACGGAGTGAGCACTTGTGGCGGCAGCGGCGTTGCTAACGCAAGCACCGGGCACGTGACCCGCCGCCCAATAGCGATCATTTGAGATAACGGGCCCCGCGCGGCTCAGACGTGCATGGTTTGCACAGTGAGATCCCAACGTTGTTCCACGAGCACATGATCGGCACGGACCGTATTCAACTGCAGGGGAAACACGAATGCTTTCCTTCAAACCCGGGAGATGGCGCACCCATTCCTGATCGCCTCCGCCGTGGACTACAAATAGGAGCCAGGGTCGCCGAACGCCCGCCCGGAGGAAGTCACCGATGAGAGCCAGGGTCGGCGGGTGTTAGCGAGCCGCATCGGAGTCAGGACACGTCGACGCCGCGATCAACGGCGAAGGGTTTATTGAAACGTGAATCCACGGGAGATGCTTGGTCGACAACCATCGCCGATCAGATATGCTGTGCGATCCGCGGACGCAAGGGCGTTTACGGGGAGTAAACTTTCCGGGATCTGGGGCGGGACCGACCCGCGAACGCGGCGTGGGGGCTTCTAGTACTACAGTGTTACAAAATCGAACTGCCGGATGTCGATGCGCAGGGTTATCCGGAGCGCACTCCACAGCAGGGACACTGAGGCAGCAACCCAACAAGGTAGCGGGCAATAACGATTCTGATGG
>JAUZEU010000076.1 GCA_030838885.1 Bryobacterales bacterium
ACTCGCCTCCATACCAAAGCCCCTCCTGTCTTTCCCGCTTCTTCCGCGTGCCCATCGCCATGAATACATTTTATTTTCAAAACATTTCCAAGGCCAGGTGTTTTTCGACTTTTGACACAGGCTGTTAAGCGGGTTCTATAAAAATCGTATTCGCCTGTGCTGAACACTTGTGTCTTGGCTTGGAGACGGCGGAATGCGCGGCTATGAATGATGCGATCTCTGTCAATTGCGAACGGCGTCCGGTAGTCCTTAATTCTCCGTGCAATTGGAAAGCATGCCACATCGAAATCGGTATACACCACGCAAGGATAACAAATGTGATTCACGGCACGCTTTGCTCGCCTGGTTCGAACTGCTCGGACCTTTTCTGTTCGCAGTTACGCGCTAACTCGGAAGCTGAGGCGGTAAGTCCCCATAAACGCGCTACTCGGAGAATGCTCGGACACTGGCCGTATTGGGTGCCAGTCCCGAGGCGACAGGATTCGGCCCGAGAAGCGCGCCAGCGTCCCGTAATCCACTTGGCCGGATAAGTCGGCATCTTGGACTTCTGACCCAATCGTTACCAAACCGCCTTCGATAATCCGGCCTGAACGGGCCAAAATCTTGGGCAACGCGCTCAGGCAGCGGCCCTCGCCTCGTAAACTTTAAGAAAGCTCAAAATGAACTGAAGCACCGTATCATCTCCGATAGCAGTATTCATCATGGCGTGATAGATGGAGCGATCAGGCCATTCGACGCTGAAGTACTTCTGAATGAACTCGGCGCGCTCGCGATCGACCGCATCCACCAGCCGTTCAGCTTCCTCCTCATCCTTGCCGCGGGCTAACAGCCGTCGCACTTTGTCTTCTCTCGGAGCGTAGAGAAACACACGTAATATATCTGGCCGGTTCTTGAGAAAGTGCTGGGAACCCCGGCCCACAATGACACAGTTCCCGCAGTCGGCCGCGAGTTCGACAACACGTTTCGTAATTTTCAAAATGGTCTCACTATCGACGAGATTCAGTTTGGGAGCATTGATACTGCCTTCGTAACTTCCGCGCAGGAACGATTTGAAGAGCCTGTAGTAGAGCGGATCGGCCCGTTCCTCCCTGACTTCGACCACGGCTTTGGGACAGTTAGCGAGCCTTGCGATCTCCTCGGTCAGCAACTGGTCCCACAGCTTCCAGCCGAGATGCTTCGCAAGCAATTGAGCAATTTCGCCGCCGCCACATCCGTATTCGCGTTCAATGGTGATGATTTTGATCATACAGATTGACTGTTGATATGTTCCGCGGTGCAGTTGCCTCGCTTCATTATTCCGCCACTCTGAATCCACCGCCGCCTGGATCGTTCTTCTGCAAAAAGAATGTCAGAAAGAACATGATCGCCGCGCCAACACAAAGCACCATAAACGTGTCGACGTATGCCAGACTCGCCGCTTGCGCCTGCAATGATTGATAAACCCTTGCATAAGCGGTGCTCTGCGCCTCGTGCCTTCCCAGCCCAAAATTAAAAAAGTGCTGCGTTAAGTTCTGCGCCACGTCCGTAAAATTGGGATTGTCGATCCTCGCCTTCTCTACAAGCCTTAGCTGATGCATTTGGGAACGTCGCGCGACTAAAGTTGTAACCAGCGACGTTCCGACGCTGCTTCCCATGTTGCGCATGAAATTCACGATGCCGGCTACGGCGTTGTTTTTTTCCGGCGCAACTCCGACGTAAGCGACCAGCGTAATCGGCACGAACAGGAAGCCCAAGCCGATAACCTGCGAGATGCGCAGCCACACCGCGGCATTAAAGCCAATCTGCAAATCAAGTCGCCTGGTCGAATAAAACATGGCGATCGACAACGCCAGCCAGCCGAAGGCAATCAATCGGCGCGCCTGTATCTTCGTCGTTAACTGGCCCATGATTGGCATTTCGAGAAGTAAGACAAAGCCGCCCGCCGAAAGCGCGAGCCCAGCCAGTTCTGACGTGTACCCCAAAAGCGTTTGTAGAAACTGTGGCATCAGGACCAAAGCGCTGAACAGTAAAGTCCCCAAGGTAAACATCATCAGGCTCGCACTCGCGAAGTTGAAGTTCTTGAACATTCGAACATCGATGATTGGGGCTTTTTGATACCACTCCCAGATGACCAGGCTGATCAGGCACAGAGCCGAAGCCACGACTAACGTAGTGATGAATCGCGAGCCGAACCAATCGTCTTCCTGACCCTTATCAAGGAGAATTTGCAGGGCCCCAACCCCCACCGTCAGGAGAGCAATACCAATGTAGTCCAGCTTCACCCCAGCCGCCTTGAGTCGGCTTAGATAAGGAGGGTCCTCGACAACGGTCCGCACCAGAAACCACGTGACTACACCGACCGGAATATTGATAAAGAAAATCCAACGCCAGGAGTAGTTAAAGGTGATCCATCCGCCCAGAGTGGGACCGATCGTGGGTGCCATGATGGCTGTGATCCCGTATAGGGCAAATGCCAGGCCTCGCTTTTCCGGGGGGAACGTGTCCGCCAGAATAGCCTGAGCCATCGGCTGCAAGCCGCCTCCCCCAGCTCCCTGCATTACCCTGAAGAGAAGAAGAAACCCAAGACTGGGCGCAACACCGCAGAGCAGGGAACTAACAGTGAAAATGACGAGACAGCTCAAAAAAAACCGTTTCCGGCCCAGAGCGACTGCGAGCCAACCACTGATCGGCAGAATGATGGCATTCGAAACCAGATAGGAAGTCAAGACCCAAGTGCTTTGATCGTTACTTGCCCCCAGATTTCCCGCCATGTAAGGCAGCGCAACATTCGCAATGCTGGTGTCGAGCGTTTCCATAAAAGCTGCGAGGGCCACGACAACGGCAATCAGCCAGGGGTTGTACTTTGGCACCCACACGTCCTGGTCGAGTGTGAGATCGGCGGCACTCATCGGAGATATACGCTGGGCACGACATTCATGCCGGGGCGAAGCCGTCGATCCCGGTTCTCACCAGGATCGAGAACGATCTTTACCGGAACCCGCTGTACAATCTTCACGTAGTTTCCTGTAGCATTTTCCGGTGGAAGCAAACTGAATAGCGGGCCGGTAGCTCCCGCAATACTGTCCACCCGCCCTCGTAAAGTCCTTCCGCTTGAATCCACGTGAATCTCAGCCCTCTGTCCAAGTTGCATCTGCTTGAGTTGAGTCTCTTTGAAATTGGCAGTGACCCAGATTTCATCGAGAGGAACCACCGTTAGCAGTCGCTGCCCCTGCTGAATGTTCAGTCCCACCACCACGGTCTTGTTGACCTCTCCGCTGACCGGAGCGAGAATTTTCGTGTATTGGAGATTCAACCGGGCCTGCTGAACTAGCGCGCGCTTCTCTTGGACGTCCGCAAGCGCCGCCTGCACGCGGGCACGGGTCGAAGACACTTGCTGTGGACCAGTCTGCGCGGATTGGTGGTTCGCGGTGGCTTGCGCTAACCGGCTCTGCACTTGTTGAATGAATTGCCTCGCAGCGGACTCATTGGCTTGAGCGGCGGCGACCGTCGCGGTGCTGGACTTTGCCGACGCGAATGCCTGATCGTACCTTTGCGCCGACACTTCCCGCTTATCAACCAATAGCTTGTACCGATGCAGATCGTACTGCGCTTTCACATCGTTCGCTTCGGCCGATTCCAGCTGCGCATGCGCGGCGCTCAACTGCTTCTCCGCCGCGGCGACTGCGGCGCTAGCCTCCTCAATGCCGGAAGCTGCGAAGCTCAGCTGGCTTGACGTGTTCACCGAAGTAATCGGGACCGTGATATTCAGCGATCGGGCCGTCGCTTCGGCGCTGGCTAGGTTCGCTTGCGCTTGCGCCAGGGCGACTTGATAGTCGGTGGGGTCGATTTCGACCAGCACGGCGCCTTTCTCGACCCATTCGTTGTCGTTCACGTTGACCCGCACGACGTAACCGGAAACCCGTGAGCTTACCGGATACAGGTGAACGTCCGCCTGGGCGTCGTCAGTCGATTCATAAGTGCTCAAGTAGCGCCACAAAAACCAGCCCGAGACAAGCACCACCAGGGCAACGGCCAGAATCAAAAGATTTCTGCGGCGTTTCCGGCGCGCTGCGGGCGTGTGCTTTCTGTCCGCCGGTGGTGTTGTACCCACCGGAGTCTCCTTGCT
Organism: Bryobacterales bacterium; assembly: GCA_030838885.1. Taxonomy (GTDB): domain Bacteria; phylum Acidobacteriota; class Terriglobia; order Bryobacterales; family Bryobacteraceae; genus BOG-234. The sequence continues at coordinate 4,106 of JAUZEU010000076.1, forward strand.
CGCCTCGGACACCGGAGGAGATGTGTTCACTTCCGCCATGCTCATTTTCCTCGGAGATATTCCTTGACGCCTTGCTCAGCCAGGCCCAGAGCACGAATTAGTGAAATTTTCCCAACATTAAGGTTGTAGAGACTCGATATGTAGTGCTCGTGCGCGCTAGCGACCGCCTCTTGCGACTGCACTACCTCAACCGTGTCGGTGACGCCGGCGCTGAAGCGATCGCGCGATTGAGTGAGCGTCTTGTCCGCCAGGTCGATGTTACTGCGCGCCACATTCACCTGACTCGCGGACGACTGCAGGTTCAGCAACGCCGTGCGCACGTCGGACTCGATCTGCGCTCGCAGATTTCCGAGGCGCTCACGACTCTGCTCCATTCTGGCATCCGCTTGCTCGACATCGCCGTGAACGCTTCCACCCGTAAAGATTGGAATCGATAGCGTCCCGTGTACGTCGAATACCTGGGTTGCATTGGACGGACGTGCCCCAGCCGTTCCATAATCGGCGCCGAAGGAAAGCGACGGAAAATAGCCGGCGACTGCGGCCTTGCGCGACAGTTCCGCTGCACGCACGTCGCTCATGGCCGCCTGGTAATCGGAGCGTGACGCGTACGCGCGTTTCAGTGCCTCATCAACCGCCATCCCCGCGAACGGCTCGTACGGTGACTTGTCCGTGAGATCAAACTCCTGCCCGGGAGCCAAACCGATCACCCGCGCCACCGTGAGCTTCTGTATTGCGAGATCGTTCTTCGCCTGGATCAACTGTTGTTGCCGGGTCTGAAGCTCGACCTTTGTGCGTAGGGCGTCGATGTCCGCCGAAGTGCCGGCATTCACCTGATCGGTCGCTTGGTCGTAGAGTGCCTGTGCCGAATTGACCTGAGCTTCCAGCGTCTCAATGCGAGCTTCATCCGAGATGGCTTGAAAATAAACGTACCCTACGGCTTGAACAACGAGGTCGTGCGCATCCTTGAACGTATATTCCGCCGATCTTACGTTCTCGTTGGCTGCGCGGACCGCATTGATGGACTTCCAATCGAACAGCGTCTGGGTCACTGCGGCACGGGTGTCAAAGTAAGAAAACGGTCCAACAGACCGCGGGAGGTTAATTGCGCCAAAGCTGCTAAGACCGAGCTCGCCGAGATTGATCCTGGAGGTCTCGACATAAGGCGTTGCTGAAACGTGGGGCAGCAGAGCGCTCAGTTGCGCCAGGCGCTGTCCGCGGGCCGAGCGAATGTCCGCGCGCGAGAGGAGCAGTCCCAGATTTTGTTTTAAACCCCGATCCATGGCCTCTTGCAGCGAAAGCGCCATAACTCCTGGGACCACCTTTGTTGGCACACTGCCCGCAAATGGGTTTGGACTGCTCGAAGCCGACGTCGAAACGGTTTGTGCAACAGACAGAGTTGCTCCACAAATCAAGAGGCCAACGCAGAGAAAGCGCGGTGGTGCTGCCCCTCCGGCAATACAGCGCAGTAGGAATGCCGGACCGGAATTGTTTTCGTTCATGCTCTCTTCGCGACCACCTGCCCATTGGCGATCAATGCGGGTGCATTTGATTTGCCAACTACACGTGTTCTGTGATCAGTCGCAAGTGCCTGTATTAAGGCGATCAAATTGCGATCTACCTAAGAATTTCGTGTCCCAAGGCGGATTTCGCGCAGTGTCGGCTGACGAACTTACGACACAGTGTTGGTGTCGTGACACCCGCTATCGAGCACGGCAGGCTGGCCTCCTCAGAACTCAGCTCGACCCAAGACGCGCGTAGATGTGTTCCATATTCGTATTGACGGCCGCTGGGCCGAGCCCCTCACCTTCGCCGTCGGAGCCTTTGCCGTACCTCGGAATGACCTCGGCGTGACACAGCTTCGCCGCATTCCTCGCCCGCACCCTGTAGCTCCGCAGCTTGAATACGCACTGGGCTTGGCCCCGTTTACTGTAAAATGGAGTCACTGGGAGGGCTCATCCAGTGACGTCAACCGTAAAGAAAATCGCATACCTTATCTGGCCTGTGCTCCTGGCTTGTGCAGGCGGCAATGCCTGGACAGCTGATCCTACGTTCACTGTGAAGACGATCAGCGAATCAGGCGCTCAGCAGGTCCTCATCGCGGCTGAACACGAAGCCGAAAAGCTTCACGCACCATGCGCCATTGCTGTTGTCGATGCCGGCGGCACCCTTGTCGCCTTCCTCAAAATGGATGGAGTCCGCTCCGGCAGTCCGGATCTTGCGATAGGAAAGGCCCGAACCTCCGCTTTGCTGCAGCGGCCCAGTGCCGAGACCGAGGGCAATGTGGATAATGGCCGACTGGCCTTTGTCACGGCAGGACTCATGACACTCCGAGGCGGCGTACCGCTGATGGCAGGTGAACAGGTTGTAGGAGCCGTCGGAGTAGCCAGCCTGAATAAGGATAATGATGTAACCATAGCCCAGGCAGCCGCCGCAGCCTTCGCGTCGCTATCCACCACGCACTAGCACGAAGATCATCGCTTTGAGCGCGTACGCGACGGTCTTAAAGACCTGCGTCACTTTGAGCTTGTCGACGGACGGACGTCGCCCGCACCGAAGGTCTCGGCCTCAACCCCAAGCGTGCGGTCATCCCCCGACCTTCAGGGTGGGTTCGCGGGTTAAAACCGACAAGTCAGATTGTCACCTTTGATCCGGGAAGCCCTGTCCGTAGTCAAATCCTCTTCACGCAGTAGAATCAACAGCTCAAATGATCTTGGCGACTGCGTGTTACATGCCCGTAACAACGATGCGTCGAAGAGGGAGAAAGGCGATTGTAGCGAGTTGTTACCCGGAGCGCCAACTGACTGATTCTTATCGCGTCGAGGTTTTGACTACGGACAAGGTCGTGAGTTGTCACCTTTGATCATTCAGGGCCAAAACGGAATCCAAATCCCATGGACCGTTTAGAGTCGTTGTGTCAGAAGTTCCATAACGGCTTTATTCGGTAACTTCAAATTCAAAGTGGCCTGCAGAGTGAGTTAAACCGCGGCCACGAATCGGTGAATCGTCGGCACGACTTCACAACGTTCTGGCAAAGCGATTGCTTCTGCAATGATCGGATCCGGTCCTGGTCATTGCATCCCGGTTCAAGAGACAACGTCCTCCATCGGAACGACACCATAACTCGTTAGTTGGCGGTTGGGATGTCGAGGGCGGCGATGACCGCAACAGACATAAACAGGAAGATCACCGTGAGCACTCAAGAAAACACATCGAAAGCCTTTACTCCCCGCTTACTCGCCCAAAGCACCGCTAAGTTTCATATCAATGCTCCAACCATCGATATTGATATCACCGACTGGCTCTTCAATCTCGATGAGCTCGAGTACATCAACTGCACGCCCCACTCGCGGGCTCACCTCTCGGCGGGATTGACACACAGCCCGGACGGCAAACGCATATCGATCAACGTGGAAGATATCGGCGGTGCCTTAGTCATCGAGCACTATCATGAAGAAATCAGCGAGAAGCTTCATTGCCGAGTCGTCTCGGCCTCCGATTTGCTCATTGGGAGAGAGTACACAACGGCGCATGTTATTTGGGAGTTGATCGCCACGCCAGTCGATGGCGCCCATCACGAGTTCGTGAATAGCGTATGGGTCCACACGACTGAGAAGTTCGAGCAATACATGGAGGCGCATGGAGTTCCTTACGAAGAAGCGCGGCACAATTTCCAGACCGCCCTCGAAGCTCACAATGCCGAGGAGACCCCATTCTTCGCGGCAGCCATTGAGCGGAAGGCGCTAACAGCCTGTGTCTAAATCCCTCTTTTTCGGCAACACGTCCCACTCCTGTTTGTGACCGGTAGGGTGACCGGTATTAGCCTTTGGTGGGCGGAC
>JAUZEU010000079.1 GCA_030838885.1 Bryobacterales bacterium
GGGGGCCGCGATCGGGACGGTAGCCCACGCGGCGCTGCTCGCGATATAGATCAGGAACAGCGAAACCGAAATGAATGCGAGGGCGGTTGTGTTTGATTGAGCCAACACTGTTCCCACGGTACAGAACGAAATGCCGCACAGAGCGGATGAGACCAGCAGTTTACGGCCCGCGATGGGTGTCCATCCACGTCTGGTGAGGAAGTCGCAGAGCCAGCCGCCCACCACAGCTCCGACACAGCCGAAAAAGTAGGGGATAGCCGCAACAATCCCCACCCGGGCGACGCTCATGTGGCGTTCATGCTCCAGGTAGTACGGCAGCCAGCCAGTATACAGCCAAAGCGTATAGATCGTCCCAAAGAAGCCGGCAATCATGCCCCATGTGGTTCTGTGAGCGAAGAGATGGCTCCATTCGGCGAAGGACGGCGGACGCGAGGTGGAATTCTCGTCGCCCTCCGTCAGGTACCGAACCTCGTCCGGAGTCAGCCGAACCTCTGACGGATCCCGGTGAATGCTCCACCACACAACGGCGAGCACCACCCCCGCCGCGCCGACGATCACAAACATCCAGCGCCAGCTCAGTCTCAGCATGAGGAACGTAAGCAATGGGACCGCGATGAAGTTGCCAAGGGACGATGCAGACTGCAACAGACCGGTGGCGAACCCCCGCTCGCGAATGCCGAACCAGTCACGCACCACCCGCGCTCCGCCGGGAAACAGCGGGGCTTCGCCAACGCCCAACGCGAAACGCGCCATGATGAACACACCGAAGCCGGTGACCAGACCACCAGCCGCTTGTGCTAACGACCAACTGAAGAGCCCTAGCCCGAGGAGTTTGCGCGGGCCAAACCGGTCGATGAGGCCGCCGACCGGTAGCTGCGCTATAGCGTAGGCCCAGAGAAAGGCGGAAAGCAGCAAACCCATCTTTGCTACCGGGATTCCGAGTTCGTCCTGGATGAGTTTGTTAGCTACAGACAGGGTAGCCCGATCGATGTAATTCAGCGCGCCTCCGGCCACGAGAAGGGCGATAGACCAGCGCTGGATCGAGATGATTCGCGCGGACGGTCTGTTCACGTTTGCGTCAACGCTTCTTTGCTGCGAGGATTCGATCACAGTTCAGAATTGTAACAGCGTGGGATCAGAACGGCCTGGGGGTACCCGATTATGAGCTTTTCCGGTAAGGTCGTCCGGACTGGATACTTCCCTGGCAATGACTGGATGGCCATTCCGTGCCGAGCCGCCGCCCCCCCTCTAAGCAGCGGTCGGTACCTTCGGGCCTATAACGAGGTGAAGGCGCTGGGAGCTTTCTCCAGGGATGCGCGGACTCCCGAGCAGACAGATCCCGGGTACTTCTAATCCGACAACTTCTTTGTGCTGTTAAACGGAGGTCTTCGGGACGTTGGTGATAGTGCCCGACTCTTTGCCCTGGCCAACCTGGCGATGGCCGATGCCGGGATAACCGCCTGGGACAGCAAGAGACATTACTTCTTCTGGCGGGCCGGTCACAGCCATTCAGGAGGGGAACAACGACGGGAACCAGCCAACAGGCGGCGACCCGCACTGGCAGCCGTTAATCAATACCCGCCGTATCCTGACTACACGTCCGGCGCAAACAATGTTACTGGCGCCGCCACCGGAATACTTGCGCTCTTCTTCGGGACGGACCGCCTGACATTCTCTCCGACCAGCGCTGCGCCGCAAGTTCTGCAGAAGACGCGCACGTATGATCGATTCTCGGACCTGGCCCAGGATGTACTGGACGTCCGCATCTACGAGGGCATCCACTTCCGTTTCGCGGACACAGGGGCGCGGAGACAGGGCAGACTGGTCACCAGGTGGGCCTTCAGGCACTTCCTGCGGCCTGTTAACAATGACCACAATGACGTGCACTAAACCGGCACACTTGTCGTGGTGAGTGCAAGTTTCGGACCTTCAAACGGCACCTTTCCCAAGCGGATGGCAGTAACCGATCGTGTACTAACGTAACCGGATAATCGCCCATCAGGGATACAGCTTGCTTGCATACGGCGTCATCACGGTGACTTGCCTTTTCAGGCGGACGGATGCTATAAACAATCAAACCAGCGCTCAGCAAAGCGCTCCTCACCGTCGAGCCTTCTCCATATCGAGAAACAACGTCGCGATACAACGTCCCTGACTGACGTATTCCAGGAAGTTCGATCAGGGATTCACCAATGACCTTCAAATTTACGCTGCGCTCGTTGTTTCTTAACGGGCTGGCTCTCGCATACGTATCGTTGTGCGCCGGCCAGACCTCCACTTCGCTTATCAGCGGTACCGTCTTCGATAAATCGGGAGCCGTGGTAACAGGCGCGGTTGTAACTGCTGCCAACGACGGGATGGGGGCCGCACTGAAACTGCTCAGTAATTCCGCCGGGCTTTTCGCTTTTCCGTCCATGCCAGTCGGGGTATACACGATTACGGTGGAAGCGCCCGGCTTCCGGACGGCGCGTCAGAACGGCAACAAGCTTGTGGTGGGTACTACGCTGTCGATCGATATCATTCTCGAGATCGGGAGCGCGACAGACGTAATCAAGGTGGAGGCCTCGGCAGAACAACTGAACACCGCCAGCGCAACCCTTGGCAACGTCGTTGAGCGCGAGACCATTACCACGCTGCCTCTAAATGGCCGGAATCCGCTGAATCTGATCGTACTTGAACCTGGCGTAACCCAGAGAAGCGGAACGACCATCAATGTGAACGGCATGCGGTCGCAGGCGGGCAACGTGACCATTGACGGCATCGAAGCCAACGAAGCGTCGAACCCCACGCCCACGAACAACGTTTTTCGGGTCAATCCCGACAACGTCGAGGAGTTCAAAGTCACGACAAGCAATCCGACGCCGGAGGAAGGCAAGAACTCCGGCCTGAACGTCTCTATCGCCACACGCTCCGGGACGAATCAGTTCCACGGATCGCTCGTCGAATACTTCCGGAACAACGACCTGAACAGCAACGAATTCTACGCGAATGCGCAAGGCCAGCAACGGGCGAATCTGAAGGCAAACCAATACGGGTGGGAGGTTGGCGGCCCTGTCCGGAAGAACAGGACCTTCTTCTATGCTGCATGGCAGGGCCAGAAAGTGAATCTGTCACAGGCGATCGATAAGGCCTTTGGATCCGTTCCCCGCGTCTATACGGCGGAGGCATTGGCAGGCGTTTACCGGTACTGGATTTCGGATCCCGCCAATCCGCTGGTGCTGAACGGCGTGAAGGTTTCCCAAAATTCTCCCAGTCTGGTAACGCCCTCGGGCGCGCTCGCCTCCGGCATTCGCAATTGCGCCAGCCCCAGCGACCGCAACTGCGTCCAGAGTTACAACATATTCCAGAATGACCCCACGCACGCCGGTGGCGATCCAGCAGTTTTGGGCCTTCTGAAAGGTTATCCCGCGCCAAACGATTTCGCCGTCGGAGATGGACTCAATCAGGCTGGATACTTGTGGAACGCTCCGTCGTCGGTGCGCGGTCCCCGCAACATTCTCCGCATCGATCATACCTTCAACTCAAGCAACAATATCTTTTTCCGCGCCATGTGGGCAGTGGAACAACAGCTACAGGGCGACCTGCTGAACGGCCGGCCGGCGATATTTCCGGGCTTTCCTCCACGCGGCGAAGTGTACCGCCCGGCGAAAAATTATGCATTTTCCTGGCGGCGGGTGATCACGCCCTCGCTTGTGAACGAATTCACGGCCGGCTTTGCACGGTTTACGTTCCAGTTCACTTACGGCGATTCCAACCCTAAATTTCCAAATTCCATTCCCGCCTATACCTTCAACAACGTGGACGTAGATTACGTCTATTCTCCGCATTCCATCCGGACGCTCAATACGCCGCAATTCCTCGACAACGTTTCGTGGACTCACGGAGCGCACGTCATGAAGTTCGGGTTCAACGCGCGCCTCTACCAGCAGAACGATCAGAGCGGAAGCGTGGCGGGCATCAACGTTTTGCCGTCGATCTCGCTGAGCGCATCGCTCAATCCGCCGGGTGCGGCTTTCAACCTGCCTTCCATTGGCAACGGCTCCGCGGCAGGCATTGCGAGCACGGACAACACGCGCCTTCTTTCCGCGGTCAACGATCTGCTGGGCATCCCGGCAACGCTAAAGCAGGGCTTCCTCGGGAACCTCAATACCAACACGTTT
>JAUZEU010000114.1 GCA_030838885.1 Bryobacterales bacterium
TTCTGGTAATTGGCAGCGGTGGCCGCGAGCATGCCCTGGCGTGGCGACTGCGCAACTCCTCCTCCGTCTCACAGGTATACGCAGCTCCGGGTAATCCCGGCGCATCCCTCATTGCTCAGTGCCACTCTTCATCGGATTATGTCCAGTTAGCGGCACATCTTTCAGTAGATCTCACCGTCGTGGGGCCAGAAGCGCCCTTGGTGGAGGGGATTGTTGACCGTTTCAACGAGCGCAAGATGCCCGTCGTAGGACCCAACGCGCGGAACGCAGCACTTGAGGGCAGCAAAATACATTCCAAGCGCTTCATGCAGAAGTTAGGCGTGCCAACTGCCCGCTTCGAAACCGTAGAACACTCTGAAGCAGCCCGGACAGCGCTCGCTAAGTTCAAATACCCCGTGGTGCTCAAGACAGACGGGCTCGCCGCAGGCAAGGGCGTTGTGATCGCTCAAGACAGGCAGGAAGCAATCGACGCCATTGAGCAACTCGCGTATCCATTAGTGATTGAGGAGTTCCTGGAAGGGGAAGAAGTCAGCTTCATCGTGCTCTGCGATGGAACCAGGGCAGTTCCGCTCGAACCCTCGCAGGACCACAAACGTGTTTTCGACGACGACCAAGGCCCGAACACCGGAGGTATGGGCGCCTATTCAGACTCACGCTTGCTGGGTCCGGCGCAACGCTCCCTGATTATGGAGACCATCATCAATCCGGTCGTTCACGCGACAAATTTCACCGGTTTTCTGTACGCCGGCGTGATGATGACATCCGATGGCCCAAGTGTGCTCGAATTTAACGTCCGGCTAGGCGATCCGGAAACACAACCTTTGATGCTCCGGTTGGAAAGCGATTGGGGAGAAGTCCTGATGGCCGCTGCGCACGGAACTGTACCAAGCACTTTGCAATGGAATCCGGACCCGGCTACCTGCGTTGTCCTCGCGTCTGCCGGGTACCCTGGAAAATACCCGACAGGGCAAAACATCAGTGGCCTGGACACCGTATCGGAAGCGCAGGTCTTCCACGCAGGCACCAGGCGCGACGGCGAAGGGATAGTCACCGCGGGAGGGCGCGTCCTGGGTGTGGCAGCTCTCGGAACCACACTCCGGCAAAGTATTGGACGCGCCTATGCTGCGGTGGAGAAAATTCACTTTGAAGGCATGCAGTATCGCAAGGACATAGGCGCTAAAGGCCTCCGGCGCTGGGCCAGTGCGTCGCTATAATAAAAACTCCGGGCACGTAGCTCAGTTGGATAGAGCGGTCGCCTCCTAAGCGGCAGGTCAGCAGTTCGAATCTGCTCGTGCCCACCAGCTTCCCGGCAGCGTTAAACCAGGCTTTTTTAAACCAGGCTTTTCAGGCCATCCAGCACCGAATCCGGAACGTTGAGGTTCCCGCGCAATCCGGTCCCCAGTGAAATGAGGGGCTTATTCCCGCCGTGAAAATCCGAGCCGCCGGTCACACCCAAACCGAACCGATTGGCAAGCGATTGATAATAGGCGACGTTCTCCGGAGTATGGTCGCTGTGGAAGACTTCGATTGCCTGCATGCCCATGCGGCTCATAGAGCCTGCATATTCGGCGAGCGTGTCCCAATTATTCTTGGCCACCCGAACCGGATGCGCCATTGAGGCAACACCGCCAGCGGCAATCACCCGCTCGATCGCCTCTGCTATCGGCACTTCCTGCCGCTGGACGTAGCCTTTAGCACTCTCGTCCAGATATTTGTCGAAGGCATCCTGAATATTGGCGGCATACCCCTTCTCTACCAGGGTGCGGGCGAAGTGCGGCCGTGCGGTAAGCGTACGGCCCTTCTGTTCCACTTCTTCCAGCGTGATGTCGACGCCCAATGCCTGGAGTCTTTCGATCAGCCGACGGTTACGATCTCGTCGGCTTGCCAGCAGGAAGTCAAGCCAGGCGCGGAACTCCGCGGTGGGCGGTTGCGAGGGGAAGTAGCTCAACAGGTGAACCGAAGCGCCGCCAAACCTGGTCGAAAGCTCGATTCCGCAAATCAGCTCAAGTCCCGCCTTCTCGGCCAATGGAGCAGCCATGTCGTGACCGCGGAACGTGTCGTGATCTGTGATCGCGAGAGCTTTCAGACCTACGCGCACCGCCTCGGCAACCAGCTCTTCCGGAGTAAATGTACCGTCCGACTGATCGGTGTGACTGTGCAGATCGATCATGCCGGTAAATCGGTCGCCCGAGTAATCAGCTCCCGCCGTTCCAGCTCGCGCCAGATCCTGTCCACACTCTCGCTTAATGTTTCGGTGTCGGAGTGAATTACCACATCAGGATTCTCAGGAGGCTCATACGGATCTGAAATTCCGGTGAAGTTGGCCATATCCCCGGCCAGAGCTTTCTTGTACAGCCCCTTCACATCGCGAGAGGCCAGAACGTCCACCGGGCACTCGACATAGACTTCCACGAAGTTCTCGATCTTTGCCTTCACTTCGTCGCGCGTTGCCCGATAGGGGGAGATAGCGGCCACCACTGCAATCACTCCATTTCGCGACAGTATTTCACAAACAAAGCCAATCCGGCGTACATTGGTATCGCGATCCTCGCGGCTGAAGCCCAGGCCCTGCGAAAGATTAGTACGAACGATATCCCCGTCCAACAGTTCAACCTTCGCCTGCTCGGCATGAAAGCCCGCCATCAACTGCTCCGCGATGGTGCTCTTCCCGGCCCCGGACATACCAGTAAGCCAGAGAGTGAAACCCTTGTGTGTCATACGTGAGCTTTCGTCAGAATATCCCGCAGCAGGACGTCCACTGTGCGTTCTGTCTTCCCGTCCGCGGTAAAGTGCAGACCGCATTCTTTGGCGGCGTCGTTTTCCCACCACCAACGCCCGGCACGCTCATCCTCGCCCGCTACCCCGGCTCGTGTGCAGGGGTCGCAACCGATACTCGTGTATCCGGCCGCATACAACGGATGTTCCGGCAAACCCCGCTCCCGCGTGTATGAGGCCACGTCTGCTGGTAACCAGTCCGCCAGCGGACTGATTTTGACCGGCGACCCTGCTCGGTCAAAGAATTCGACGTTGGCACGACTGTCGCTCTGGCCCCGCCGTATACCCGTGAGATAGGCCTCCACACCTGCCATGCGGCGGGCCAGGGGTCTTACTTTTCGCACATTACAGCAGAGCCGGCGCAGCGCGACGTCGTCATAAAACAAATCGCGACCGTGTGCTTCGATCATCGCGTTCACTTCGAACGGGTCCGGAAGAATTCGTTCGACAGCTACTCCGTATCGATCTTCAAACGATGAAATGATCTTCAGTGTGCTTTCAGGCAAGCGACCGGTGTCGATGGTCATCACAGGAATGCCGGGATCCGCCTGCAGGGCGAGATCGGCCACCACGATGCCTTCGCGCTGAAAACTTGTAAGCACGGCGAGCGATCCGCCGAACTCCGAGAGGGCGGCCTCGATAATAGCCCTGGCTGAATCGATAGCTGTCACGGATCAGATCTTTATACGGACAGTATGTGGATGTGATAGGTAAACCGGAGGATTCGGTACAGGTAAAGAAGAGAAAATGGAGCGGGAGACGGGATTCGAACCCGCGACATCAACCTTGGCAAGGTTGCACTCTACCAGCTGAGTTACTCCCGCTTGCGCGTAACTTCTATACTCTCTTGATTGGTGCCAAGCTGTCAAACACCATCGTAACAGGGTAGTGGGCTAGTTTGATTGTGAAGGTGTTTTAATCATGGACTGCGGTCCTGCAATCTTCATGCCTAGTAGCCGAATAGCTCTCGCGGATGCGTCCTCTCTGGTCATCTTTTGATCGATCCCCAACTGGTAGACGGCATCCAACGCCTTCGAAAATGCCTTCATGCACGCAGCGCATTCGTCGCCAGTTGCGACACTGCGGCGCGAAGAAGATAGCCTCTCGTCCGGCGTACACGACTTGCCGCAGAGAGTCTTCTCTAGTGGGGTTCCATCTGGACCTGTAGGTGCCAAGTGCGCTTTACGCGCGCCCTTCACTTTGACGGTCCAATGGTTTTCAAGAACAAATGGCATCGCTGATATAGTACAGGAGGCGAGGGGCACTTCTACGCAGGTATCGTCAGGCGAAGCTTAATTTCAATAGAGCGCCCGACAGGCTTCGCCTCGATCACTTCGAAGTGGCGGTAGTCGATGTGCCGAAGAACCTCGACAAGGTTTAGCTCTAACTGAGTTGGCTCTGGCGGATTGTTCGCGGTCTTCGTCGGGAAGACGGACTTCTCTATCAGCATCCCCCTGAAGGCAAACTTCAGGTGCCACACCTCGCAAGCCCTCTGAATAAGCGACAGCGAAGGGCAGTACTTGTCTTTTTTTATGTCGTAGATGGCCTGCCTGCTGACCCCTAAATCTATAGCGGCTTGGGAAACGGTAAGCCTATCCAAGCGGGATCGGATCATGCCAGCCGCCTTCGTTCGAAGATCATCCATCGGCTTTGATGCGCCCATCGCTGTGTGCCTCGGAGTAAAAGATTACTTGACGGCCCCGTGTAAAGTCAATTAAAGTTTACTTG
>JAUZEU010000115.1 GCA_030838885.1 Bryobacterales bacterium
TCTTGGCTGCGTGCTCTCGCTGAAGATATTCACCGAACGGCTGCGTGAGCACACTTGCGAAGGTGGCCACGATCATGCCGAGGGCCCAGGCCAAAAGGACAGCAAATAAGGCAATCCAATCCGAGCGGGCCCTCCGAACCAGATTGGTTACTACGGATTCACCCAGCCACAGCCTTGCTGCGATATAAGCGAGGACTGCTAAGACGAGTTCGCCTGCGTAGGCCCACACCAGCAGTCTCCTGCGGATCATGACTCGGTCGGAGGATCGGCGATTCGATCTATCTCACTAAGAACTGCGCCCAGAATGCCCTGTGCCTCTTTCGTGTGCGCCGCAGCCAGGGAGCCACGAACGAAATCCCTCACCTGCTCTATCCTCCCCCGAGCAGCCTTCCTCCCGGTCCTAAGGGTGACACGACGCCCGCCGAGAATCCCATCCAAGATGACCTCTCCCTTCTTATATCCCTGCTGGGCCATTGCGGCAGAAGAGAATGGTAGCTGCCCCTCTTCTTTGGAGAGGCCGCCGCTATTGCGCATATCCTGCAGGTAGTCTCGGATCCCGCCATTCCTCATACGGTCATATAGTTGTCGCGTGATTCGCGTCAGTTCGGGGTTGGGGATAATCAGGTGAACCCTTAGGCGGATTAGCCTGTCAAAGGAACGAAATGCATCCAAGATTTCTGCCGGTTCCGGCACTGGCTCAAGTCGTAGAGAGGATCTAAGCTCCAGTGACTGCGAGGACGCGTCCAGAATGTCATGTACAGCCGTCCTCCAGAAATCGGATGTCATTAGGCTGCTGGCGTGTTCGACAGCTACTAGATGCCGGTCCATGTAAAAGATCATGTATATCGGAAGACCCATAGGTGGCGAGACTTCGGAAACGGCATCTGAGATACCGTGCTCGGTGACCGTGATGCCGCTCTGTTCGGAAACTGAGCGGATCAGGCGGACGGTTAGAGTTCGGTGCGATTCAATTCTATCCTCCTCAGCTTCCCGTAAACTCCAATACACCCGGTTCTTGGGCCCACGCACATTCCTGTCGAATCGGCCAGAAGAGGCGTTTCGAAGAATCTTTACAATATCCTCATCTGACTGGATTGGTCTGCCCATAAAGTCCAGAAGAGACTGATCATCCTGAACAACAAGGCGATAAAGGTCGAATTCAAAGTTGTTTTTGGCCACCCGATTGTAATGAAGTGTACCAATTCTCAAGCTGGCCTGTTCGACTACTTCCCGTTGCTACCGGGCGATGCCGGACCCGCCGTAGAGGTGGACTAAACAAACGTGGGGGACCAAAGGGAAAATCAATTACAGTCGCCCGCCAATATCGGTTTACCAGCGAATCGCTGATCCGCATAAAGCCCCGGTGCCTTAGCAGACGTGGGCAATCACGGCCACGATGGCTGAGTTATTGATTCGTGCTCGAATCGCGCCTCCGAATCAAAAAACCACCCATTGCCTCTCACTGGAATTCTGGGCGGTAAGAAGAGCTCCGCACGGACGGCATATGTTCTTGGCCATTAGTCTCCCGTTCGAGTCCAGTACTGCTGTCTGAAACAAATGCGGGTTGCGAGTCTAACCCGCCTATGCTCCGTCATTTGGACTCGACATCCCTTTTATCGCAGCGGTTTCCTTCTGTCACTTTTTCGAGTGATCGATAACGAAACGTGCCCATCTAACGACAGAGTCGCGAAAATCCTTCACTGTGGATTCGATGTGCTCGCGAGTCACGCCTCCGTCGAGATTGATTTCAGCTTCGAGAACGGAGTTTCCATCCGTATCCAGGTAGACCCGACTAAACCTGTTTAGCTTGTTCCACTCGTTGTATGTTTCAACGGAGGGTTTGTCCGTGAAGATATTGAACAAAGAAATGATGGTACTGGCGGGGACTTGGCCCACTACCTTATAGCCCTCCGCCCTGAATATGAAATAGGATTCAGGTTTTCCGGCCGCGTCTTTCTCGCGATTACACTCGAAACCCATGGCTTGAACGAGCTTTTGGAAATCTTCCAATGTCATGCTGCGGATCAAAGGAGTGCCCTGCTGGTGTAAAGCCGATACCGGCGTTTCAGCTTCAACGACAAGGGAGCACAGTCCCGCTGTGGCGGTCGCCCACATTAAACCTCGAATCAAATTGCTATGCACGAATGTATCTTAGCGCACAAACCATGAATTGCTCTGGTAGACTCGGTTCGTGATTTTGTATCGTGCATGGATGCTGGTATCGGTGCTTTGGGCGGCGTTCTTGATCCTACTCGGACTGGTGATCGGCTAGGGTGGAGACGCGCTGATTCTACTTGCGTTTGCAGTCGTCCCTTTTCTCGTTGGTCTGGGGTTGCGCTGGATTTTCACGGGTGAATTGAGCATCCAGCCACCACGCGGTTAATACCGGAAAGCAGGCCGAAGTCTTGCGAGGATAGCCTCGGAGTGCGCGACATAAAAGTGGCAGATTTCAAGATGCGTCCGGCCACCGGCGACATCGGAGTAGCCGTACGTCAGACTGGTTGGAGACGAGGCTACCCCGCCAGGTGGCCCGAGGCCTGCAAAAAGGGGGGCCGGGGCGAAGGCAGAGCACGGTCAGGCCCTCGCCGGCGAAGCACGCCGCTCGCGAAGTAGAACTGCTGGCGCGTGACTATCTTGCCGCGCTTTCAGTAGGTGGGTCTCGCCTGGGCCAACTTTCAGGCGCCGCGCCGAACGCATTCAACCTCATAAATGCACCGGGTGAGGAGCCAAAGGTGGTTGCGGACCAGCTCGGGCATTGACTGGACATTAACCAGAAAGATCTATACGCAGGTTTCGGTCGAGCGCCGCCGGGATGCGTTCGGGCAGCTGAAATCGGCTGCGGTGATATAAACACGGAGTACAGCGTTTGACCAGTTATCCTAATTTATTGACAAAGATGAAGCGTGAGACCGGGATGGAACCGGCGACGTTCAGCTTGGAAAGAGATGTTTTCGAAGGAAGCTGACATTCTATCGCCGCACGCAGGTCCCGTTTGAGGAGTCGAACCGCCGATCAGATTAAGCCGTTGACCTCTGCTTCGGCGATCAGAGTATAACCGATAAGCTCCTCGAAGGAGGTCGTGAGAACTCTTGCATGGCGTTGAAGCGAACATCCGATCAACAGACGAAGCCGCAAACTCACAAAGGTTCTGTAAAATCGTGTTCGTACCCGAAACAACGCGGTCACGAGATCGGGCCGATCCACCGAGGATTGTATCAGGAGTAGCTGACCCTTTTCATACAACTCGTCAAACTCCGCCCTGATTTGGGCGAGCCATCGGTTAGCCAAACGCTGGCGTGATTCTTTGAATTCGCGGCCTATGGATGCTTGATAGCCAGATTGAGATTGGAGAAAAGAAAGCTCATCTCGCCACGAAAAGAGCGACTCGACTTCTCTGTACTTCTCGCCCGAGAAGGGTTCCACTTTCACCTCATTTGGAAATGTTTGATTCAGGATACTTGTACTTGCTGAAAGAATGCAAGGTAATTCGAATGAAATGTCCTACTCAGGCACATGCTGACCGGAGACCCCAGCCTCCTCACTAAAGCGATTCCGTAAGAGTGCCACCAAGCTCGTCATATTAATCAAAAATGCGTCACGGGAAAGGGAGGACGCGGAGAGAGGGACAAAATTCCGGTAGGGCTGCGTCTGAACCCAAGTCGTTAAAATATGCGCGAGTCTGGATGAGCGGCTTGTGAAAACTTCACCAAATGCATCGGTTTCTTGTGCAACGCCTCTGAGGTGACCTTTAAGATCAACAAGTTGCGCCGGCAGCGTAAGCGTTTGCCATTGGTCGAAGATCTGTTGATGGCTATTATTCAAAAGCTCATGTGTAGCATCATCGCCGATCGCCAGTGCCAGGCCATAATGGATATACCTTCCCGTATTTGCGTCGCGTAACGCACTCAGAGCTAAGAGTCGAGAAAATATTGACGGTACACTGGCGACGCTTTTATTCCATCGAGCTTCAACATTGTGGCGTCGTGTTTGCTCCACCATTGCCCGCAGAATACCAAGGGAAATTCGATAGATCTACATGCATTTTTTGTTACGTGTGACACTTATTACAACTTATTCTTGATTCCTTTGTTGTGATCAATTGGCGCGGAACTCAGGCGTTCTTTCAGTACCAATTCCATTCCGCGGGTCAGAGTTTCTCCAGCGCTCAAGGAACACTCGTTTGCGATGAAATAAAGTCGTCGGTACCACTGCGGTCTGAATTGCAGCCACAAGGGCAATATTTCAACGTCGTCTTTTTTCCACTCTGCTGAAGGTTCTGAACTGCCGGTCTCGAGCTGGGAGTCCGCAGCTAAGCCTTCGAGGACAGATGTCGGGATAAGGTACTTCCTTCCCACCTTCGTCGCTGGAACACGCCCCTCACGTACCCACCGGCGCATGGTTCCGACATGAACGC
This sequence comes from Bryobacterales bacterium, assembly GCA_030838885.1. Classification (GTDB taxonomy): domain Bacteria; phylum Acidobacteriota; class Terriglobia; order Bryobacterales; family Bryobacteraceae; genus BOG-234. Next base: position 4,415 of record JAUZEU010000115.1, read on the forward strand.
AAAGCTGCCGCGCTGCCATTTCAATCGATACGAACGTGTTATCCATCTCTGAGCGCGATTATACCGGCACAGTTTCTCTATGAAGGTGATACATAGCGTTATGCATACTTGACACAATGTTATCGGGAATCATATATTGAAGCGGAACGTTGCCGATGATGTTTGAGTTTTGGAGATGTTCCATGCTGCCCGACCTCAAGATAGAACGCGCTACGCGTCATAGCCGCCATATTCAGCATGGCCCTGTATTTTCGGTCGATGCGCTCGGGTGCCCAATCCCAGTAGAGAAGCACTTCTCTCCAGCATTTTACGCTGAATTGTGGGGCGTGAGCTCCGAGACCGTTGTCCGACGGCTTCAGGGTAAGCCCGGCGTCCTCAAACTACGAACTCCGTCGAGTTGCGGATTCCTTCCGGCTTGGATATGAAGGAATACGCTGAGAGATCGAGATAGGATGGTTTCCCTGTGGCGGGCGTCACTCCGGCAAATGCAAATTCCGCGACAAGCGGACTTCGAGGATGCAATTCAGGGCGGGCGGCGGCGAAAGCTGCTCTCCGAAGCTGCCAAATAACAGCTTCGGTCGCACGGATCGTACCGGCGCGGGAAATGATCGCTTGTACCCCGGGCGATGGAGTCACTGGCAGGATTTTGCTGCGACGATGCTCGGAACCGGTGGAGATGCGGAAAGAGAGTACAAAGTCTTTATGAATTCGAACTGATGTCAAATCTCGTTGTTCAGACGCCCTTTTGGTACGAGGAGAAGTAGCTTTGAGGACTTACTTATTCGGGAGGTGCAGCTTTGATTGCACGAGCAAATAGCAATGAAATCAGGGATGAGGCGATGTTCCGATCCTTGCAAACTATTGGGCAGTTGGAGCCGCGTGCAACTGCGAACGTAGGTCCGCTCATGACGCGTGAGGAAGCAATGGCTCGTCTTCGTCTGAAAGCGAGCCACTTCTCGAAAGTCGTCAATGGCAAAGTCAAAAACCTTCCGCCGATACCAACCATCATGATCGGCCGGCGGATGTTCTTCAGATTGGAGGCACTGGATCAATGGATAATTGACGTGGAGGCGCGCCGGTGCAAAGGGGCTCGCTGAAACGCGTCAAAAACAGGGACGGTGTAAACGTCTGGCGTGGCCAATGGCGGGAGTTTGGAAAAGGCAGGACCCGAATCCTGGGCCGATGTCACGATGTCACCCGATCCGACGCACAGGCCGAACTGGATCGGATTGTGGCGTTGGTCAACGGCCATACCGCATCCTTCCGCGGTGTGTCTCAGACCGTTCGGGAGTTCATTGAAAACGAATATCTCGTTCAAAAGACCGGTGTATGGCGAGCGTCGACCGCCGTTTCAACCGAAAATCTCGTTCGGCTCCATATTCTCGAACCGCTGGGTCACCGAAGAATTGGCGACATTACCCGACGGGACCTTCAGGCACTGCTTCACGAAAAGGCCGCCGCCGGTTATTCGTATTCGATCGTGGCGCACATTCGCTGGCAGCTCCGCGCCATCTTCAAGATGGCCAAAGGCGACGCACTGATCGTTACCGAGCCGGCCGAAAGCCTGAACGTGCCGATCGAGAAATCCACCGAAACCAAGCGTGTCATCGGACCAGAGCAGATTCTCAAAGGACAATTGGCACTCGAAATGCGCGAGCGGCTGGTATTTCGGCTCGCAGTTTGCGAGGGCATGCGCCCGAGTGAGATCGTCGGCCTGCAGATTGGGGACCTCGACCGGGACGGTATACATATCGTCCGGCGGATTTACCGATTCCGCGTGGGTCCGCCCAAGTCTTTCAAGTCCGGCCGCCTCATCCCTCCCACACCGATCACTAAGGCACTTCTGGACCGTTGGATTGAACTGATCGGTGGTGCGCCCGCGGACGCGTGGCTTTTTGCTTCGGCTAAGCGGACCACACCGATATGCTACTCGAATCTCTACCGGCGCAAAATCAAACCGGCTCTGGACGCCGCCGGGCTGACCGGGGTCAACTATCAGATCCTGCGGCGGAGCTGGGTGACCGAGTTCAGCGAAGTCGAAGATGACGCGTATATCCGGGCAACACTGGCCGGGCACAGCGTCGACGTAAACCAGAACGAATATCGGCAGGACAAAATCAAAGCTTTGCGCCGGTCCATGGACAAACTGGGTGAGCACCTGCAATGATCAGAGTTTTAGCGGGGAACTGCGTGCGGTTTTCCATGGCAAACAAACACGAAGCAGTCAGAAAGATGCCGGAACGATGCGACCAACACCGTCCCGGCCGGAACTCCGCGAGGGTTGAAGTTGCGGAGCTGTCGTACCGTCGTACACTGTATCGAGCAGTTTACGCCGGTAAACTATAGAAACTATTGGAGCGGGAGACCGGGATCGAACCGGCGACGTTCAGCTTGGGAAGCTGACATTCTACCGCTGAATTACTCCCGCTCAGTAGACCAATCGCAACAACATCTAGAGTATACCAGGACTACCCCGTCAAAGCCCACGCTCACAAACCAACCGCTCACTTCCCTGTTAAAATCCCGCCGGACCCCCACTCCCCCAGGGACGTTTCCCGCCCGTTCAGCCCATGAACCCGAAACTGAACCATACCTCCCTGAACTGCAACACCCGCATACCCGAAAAACCAACCATCCTCGTAACGTCCCGACGCCCGCAGATGCCCCCCGGAACTCATCAAGGAAACATACTCCACACCCTCCAGCCTGAAATGCAGCATTTCATGCACATGACCCGCAACCACGTAGTTCACCCCATATTTCCGCGCCAGCCGATGCAGCGGAAAATCCGTATCGCGCGTCAGCACATTGATCAGCCACGACGGCCGGTGTGAAACGATAAATTTGACTGGCGCATCAGCATGCGCTTTTAAATCCTGCTCCAAAAACGAGAGTTCTCCGGCTGAGAATTGCTCCGCTCGGCTGTTGTCCAGAACCGTAATATGCACCGTCCCATAGTCGACGCTGTAATGCAACGGTTTACCGGCATGCTCGGCAAACAGCTGCGCGGAACCCTCCGACCACACATCATGATTCCCCGGAGCCAGGTAAAACGCATATTTCCGGAATGGCTGCATCAATCGCTCCCACTGCTGCCACTCCCCTACCGCCGCCTCATCGCGGAGACCCTGAATCGTGTCCCCCACACTCAAGACGAACGCAGGATGATCCGACGTCGCCGCCTGCAATACCTTCTCGTAAACCCCAGGCTGAGCTTCCCCCGTGCGATCTCCTAAAATTGCGAAATGAAATGACTCAGGTACCGGCGCAGGCGCCCAGAGCGCCAGCCAAAGAATAAACAACCGGGGTAACAAAGGTTATTCGCCCTCGCACTTGGCACCGGGACAGCGGTTACTCTCCGCGCACACATACTCATACAACCCCGCAGACTCCCATTCCGGCTGTGCCTTGATCTCAAACTCCTGAGAGCAAGGACGCGCAAAACTCTTCGGGTCGTTTGTATAAAAGAAATCGTCCAGTGAGCGCCCCCTTGAAATTCGTAGTCTCAACTACCAGCGTTTCGCCTTCCCATGACCCACGGGACCGCCATAGTACATCACTACAGCTCCACCCGGTGCGGCCTCCCATCCAGGGGAATAATCCACGTTATGCGCCGGAACTCATGCACCTTCACCAGATAGTTCTTTGTCTTGTAAAACTGCATCGCCTTTCCGGACAGGATGCCGCCCACAAAAAATCGAACGTAGTCGCGTTCGACCGTCCATGTTCATCGCCCGGCAGGTAAGCAGGCCATTGATCAATGCCCGAAAATTCCGGTTTGCCATCCCCGGTCGTTGGTGTTTGAGCAAAGACCCAACCGCTCCATGCGAACGAAAGCAGCGTACAAGAGCGATCCGGTTCTGCCGCCTCATAAAGTTACTTCTTACTGCCGCCAGGCACTCCTAACGTTCACGATCTTCCCCGTCAGCTTCACCGGCCTCTGGTCATTGAACTCAGCCGCAAACGAATGATACGCCAATACGGGAGAATTGTCCGCAATGCAGACCAGCGCACCGGCCACGAAACTCAACCGGGCAGAGCGCGCGATGAAATGGGTCTCCACGAAATCTCAGTTCATTCTAGCTCCCTAACCGCCGGATCAGCCGAACCGGGCGGAAACTTCAGCGGGCGTTGGACACTGGGATATGAACCATCCGGCATACCCGGCGGCCAGAAAGGCTGCTGCCAGAGTCTACCCACACTTCGCCCGGTATGATCAGGCGAGTACCGCGCCCCACCCGGTCCTCCCCGAGCCAGGGATTATTGAGGCCATGATCGACGTGGCCTTCTGGGCAAGCTTGCGGCGCGAAGAACTCTACACGCCCCGCATCTCGCTGGCATTCATCGCCCGTGAGCATCTCGATCAGGCCTTCATCTTCCAGCGGCCCGTCCCGCTCGCGCCGCAGCCACTCACCCGTCTGGGCCCTGCCGTAGAACGTCCCGGAATTCACCTCGCTGTCTGGCCGGACGCCGACACCCTGCATGTCTGGGGCGCCACGCGCACGCTGCCCGCCGGGTGTTTTGTGCTTCAAGTCCTCGCCCCGGGGCTCCTCGTGATCAAGCAGAGCCGTACGGACGAAACCGGCAAGTTCGTCAACCTTGCAGTCCTGCAAGGTGAGGAGATTAAGATCGTCAATCACCACGCCACCGGAAAGCCGGACTGCCCGGAACTCATCACTACGCTGCTCGGTCTGGAATCGCACTTCACATCCTCCGGGCCAACAAATGTTCTGATCCAACTCGCTATCTCCATGCGGGCGCATGGACGCGGCGGCGCCCTCCTCGTTGTGCCGTCCACCGGTCCCCACACCTGGCACGAATCCATGCTGCAGCCCATCACGTATGCGGTCGACCCCGCGTTCTCAGTCCTCGCGGACTTCATCGGAACAGACAGGACCAGCCGGCCCGCGCTGGCCCGCGAGCAACTGCACCGCCTCATTGAGGGCGTGGCCGGCCTGACCGCCGTCGATGGCGCAACCATAATCAACGATCGTTATGAAGTGTTCGCCTTCGGGGCCAAGATCATTCGCCGCCCGGGTTACGCGCAGGTGAATCACGTGAGGGTAACGGAACCCACTGAAGGCTTCATCCCGCTGAACGCCGACCCGTCACAACTGGGCGGCACCCGGCATCTCTCAGCTGCGCAGTTCGCCCATGACCAGCGCGATGCGATCGCGCTCGTAGCCTCACAGGACGGCCGTTTCACCGTCTTTGCATGGTCCGACTACGAACAGATGGTGCACGCTCATCGTATCGAGACGCTGCTTCTATAGACGGCGTACCCGGCGCTGGCATGATGAATCATGCACACGACCGGAGATCCGCGCCAGGCCTCCCCCATTTCCCTTATCTGCGCGCTGGCGCTCATCACGGCGGTTCTCGTCTGGTACGCCCAAACCGTCGCATTCGCCTGGGATGAAGGCTTCCACATCCTGATCGCGGAACTCATTGCGCATGGCAAACGGCCATACCTCGATTTCGTCTTCTCACAGACGCCCCTCAATGCATTCTGGAACGCCGGATGGATGAAAGTTTTCGGCGAAAGCTGGCTGGTCAGCCATACCATCGCGGCGCTCTGTTGCGCCGCTGCCGTGTCGCTCACATCTGCCTTCGTGCTCCGCCGCTTCCCTGTGCCGGCATGGCGTTTGCCTGGCGCAGTCCTCGCAGCCATTCTGGTGGGCCTCAACGTTCTGGTAGTGCGATTCGGAGGGCTCGCCCAGGCCTACGGATTGTGTCTGCTGGCGGTCGTTGCAGCCTACTGGTTCACAATACTTGCGGTCGAGCGCAAGCGCGCAATGTCTGCCGCGATCGCCGGACTGCTCTGCGGCATCGCCGCCGGTTCCTCCCTGTTAACCGCGCCGGTCGGCCCCATCATGCTCCTTTGGATGCTCGTCTATAACCGCTCCGGGCGATCGTGGGTCAAAGCCGCGGCATTCATTTTGGGAGAGGCTCTCGCCTTTACGCCCATTCTCTGGCTTTGGATCCAGGGGCACCGCCAGGTGCTCTTCGGCATTCTGAACTATAACCTGCTCTATCGCAAGACTGGCTGGCCAAACGCGACTCAGCAAAACCTGGAAGTGGTGATGTCGTGGATCGATTCCGGGCATGCTCTCATCCTGATCCTCTTAGCTGCCGGTGGTCTGCTCTACATACAATTCCGAAGCAACTGGGAGACATCAATCAAAGCGCCCTTCTACCTTTGCGCCTGGCTCTCTATAACCCTGGCCGCCTACATATCGAACGTGCGTCCCACCTTTGAACGCTATTACCTGCTCACCGTTCCGTTCCTGGGTATTCTGGCGGTCGCAGGCGTCACTGCGGCGGCCAGCAAACTTTATCGAGCGGATCGGCCCTGGGTCCCCGTGCTGCTCCTGGCATTTCTGGTTTTATTCGGCTTGGGCAAAAGCCTTTACGACGAGCGCGACTCCACCGCCTGGACGGATATGGAGGAACTGGCGCGAAAAGTCAATGCGGTCACGACACCTGATCAGACGCTGTTCGCAGACGAGGCTATTTACTTCCTCACCCGCCACACACCACCCTCAGGCATGGAAATGCGGGACTCGCATAAGTTCACCTTCCCCCGTTCCGAGAGCGCCCTGCTGCATGTCATCCCCCAAGCTGAACTCGACAGCATGGTGAAGAAGGGTTACTTCCATACGCTGGAAACCTGTGGTGACGATAAGGACATCGAAGCTCATGGTTACGCCCGGGTTTATGCACAAAGCACGAAGGCTGTGGATTGCACGGTCTTCTGGGATTACAAACCACCCAGATAGTTTTACGCGCCGCGACCGCATGCCAACCTTAAGCTCGCCGCAACCGCAGACTATTCACCACCACTGAAACACTCGAAAGCGCCATCGCTGCCGACGCAATCATCGGAGTAAGCGTCCAGCCCGTGATCGGAAACAGCACGCCGGCGGCTAACGGAATCCCGATCACGTTATAAGCCAGTGCCCAGAACAGGTTCTGCCGAATCGTCCGCAACGTCCTGCGCGAAAGCAGCAAAGCTTCTGGAACGCCGCGCAGGTCGCCCCGCATCAGAATGATACCCGCCGCTTCAATAGCCACATCGGTCCCGCTGCCAATCGCAATTCCCACATCCGCGCGGGCCAAAGCAGGTGCGTCGTTAATCCCGTGCCCCACCATCGCGACCCGCTTCCCTTCCCTCCGAAGCCTCGCGACCTCCCTATCTTTGTGTTCCGGTAAAACCTCAGCCAGCACATGAGACACTGCAATGCCGGTCTCCTGTGCGACTTCCAACGCCACACGCCGGTGGTCGCCGGTGATCATCCAGACCTCGATTCTCATCGCACGCAGGCTGCGGACGGCCGCTGCCGCGTCGGGCTTCACCTCATCGGCAATTTCAAAAGAGCCGGCATGAACGCCATCCACTTCCACTGCAATCGCCGCTTCCATTCCCCGCCCCACGAACACCTGTCGACCGTCCACAGTCCCTTGAGCGCCGCGACCCGGTAATGCCTGAAACCCCAAAGCCTGTACCGCCCCGTTCCCCTCGGCACGCGACACAATACTCCTGGCAATCGGATGCTCGCTCCACCGTTCCACCGCGGCCGCGAGATGAAGCACCTGGTCCTCTGTGAAGCCTGCCGACGACAACACCCGCGTCACTCGTGGCTTCCCATTAGTGATCGTGCCCGTCTTGTCGAAAATAACCGTATCGATACGGGCAGCCAGCTCCAGTTCTTCGCCGCCCTTCACCAGAATTCCCAGTTCCGCACCCCGGCCGATGCCCACCATAATGGCAGTCGGGGTGGCCAGCCCCATCGCACACGGGCACGCGATAATCAGCACCGCCACCGCATTCACCAGCGCCGTGCCGAACGGCGCAAACGCCAGCCAAACAGCGAACGTCACCACCGCAATCCCCAAAACTGCGAAAGTGAAATACCCGCTCACTACATCGGCCAGTCTCGCGACGGGGGCCCTGGAACCCTGCGCCTTTTTCACCAGCGCGATAATCCGTGCGAGCGCCGTCCCGCTGCCCACTCTGGTCGCCTCAAAACGAAATGCGCCGGTGCCGTTGACAGTGCCGCCAAAGACCGATCCTCCCGCTGCCTTCGAAACCGGCAGGCTCTCGCCCGTCAGCATCGATTCGTCCACCTCACTTGCGCCATCACGCACCACACCATCCACCGGAATGCGCTCGCCGGGTCTCACAACCACCACATCCGTTACTCGCACATCGTCCAGGCGAATCTCGGTCTCGCCTCCGTCGCGCAACACACGTGCGCTCTCCGGCGTCAATTTCATCAGTCGCCGGATCGCATCGGAAGTGCCGCGCCGCGCGCGGTTCTCCAATACCCTGCCCAACAGCACCAGCGTGATAATTACGGCAACCGCCTCAAAATAGACATCCACCCCGACCCTGGAGAGCGCCCACGTCGAATAACTGAAAGCCGCGCCGGTGCCCAGCGCAATCAGCGAGTTCATGTTGGCCGACCGGTGCCTCGCCGCAACCCATGCATCCCGGAAAAAGGGCAGCCCTGAGTAGAAAAGCACCGGCAGCGTGAGCGCGAATTGCAGATACGACAATCGCTCCAGCATGCCCAGCACAAACACCGGAGTCGCGAATGCAGCCCCGATCAGCAGGCGCCGCCGCAGATCCTTCGTTTCCGCCCGCCAGGCGAGTTCCTAGGACTCTCTCGGAACCTCGAAGCCAACATCCTCAATCGCGGCAACCAGGCCCTCTACGCCCGTCCGCGCAGTATCGAACCGAACCGAAGCAGTCCGCGTCGCAAAGTTGACGCTTGCCTGTTCCACCCCCTCTGTACTGCCCAGCTGCCGCTCAATTGTGCGGGCGCAGGCCGCGCACGTCATCCCGCCCAGGGGTAGTTCGATCTCTTCAACGACTTTCATGTCGCGCGGGCCTCACGAAGCATGAAAGCCGATCTGCTCCACCGCCCCGATTAACTGACTGGGCTGCACCTTGGCGTCATCGAACACCACCAGGGCCTTACCCGCCGCCAGATCCACCTGCGCGGATTCCACCCCTGCCACACCGGAAAGCTTCTTCTCCACACTGCGGACGCAACCCTGACACGTCATGCCTTCCACTTTGAGTTCAACGGTTGTATGTGCCATGTACCTTCCTGATGCTATTCTCTGACCCCGCGACTCGCGGCGGAAAACCTGAGAGTTGCAAACCTGAACCGCAGGAAGATCGAGACCGCCCGCGCATTGCGAACGAGGTAGTTGCTGCCGGAGTTGCGTGGGGAATCTTCGGTTTGGAAGCGAGGCATGAAAAATCCCGCTGGCTGGCCGAATTGCTATAAATCGGACACTTTTGTCTTCAATTCGATTTACTTTCACGCCAGGCAGGCGCAGGAATACACGAAACGGGGGAAATCAGATGTGGAGAACAAGTGGAGAACAGACAGCAGTTTCGGCAGAGGCGGGTCAACCGGACGGGGTGCGGGTGGCAGAGTCACGGCAGCAGGAATCAGCAGGGCGACGCCAGTATTTGCCTGCGGCCCAGAAACCAGCACCGGTACAGAGAATGCCCGTTCTGCGCTGCCAGGCGCCGTTACATCGCAACGCGAAAACATATGTGCCGAAGGCTGCGGAACTGGCTTACTGCCGGAGCACCAGGAGGGTAAGGCAGCGCCCGACACCTCCGCAACGCACAGAACGGGACACGCCGTTACGAACAACAGCAACCCGCACAACGACAGATTCCCGGCAATTTTTCTGCTCAGCACAAGCCTGTCTGGCGCGGGTCGCATGTTCACTGATTTGACGTTACCACGCCCCGAAACAATAGCGAGAATGTGAGTTTACTCCGGCACATATTGGCGCAGGTACCGGTGCGCCATCTTAAAACCCATCGCGTAGTCGGGGGTGAAATCAGGTCCCGGCCGATTGGGAGAACCATACAGCGGATCTTCATGCTCCATGCTCATCGCACCCTGATAACCCGCGCGCTGCAGCACGGTGAAAAACGCCGGCCAGTCCACCGAGCCCAAACCGGGCAGCCGGTAAACCCACCATTGCGTCTTATTCAGCGGATTGATCCCCACCCGGCGCAGCACGTCCCACCGCACTTCCATATCTTTCAGGTGAACGTCGTAAATCTTGTCCACAAACTCGCGCGCTGTCTGGACGGGATCCATCATCTGCCACACCAGATGCGACGGGTCATATTGAAGCCCCACGTGGGGCGAATCGCCGAACCCCTTAAATAATGCCTCGAAGCCGAAAGGATTGATCGCAATATTCGCTCCGCCCGGATATGGTTCCCACAAAATGCGAACCTTATTCGCCTGGCAAGCCGGAAAATAACGCTCTGTATACACGCGGACAATGTCGTCCACCTGCTGCTCAAAAGGCTTCGCGACATTCTTGCCGGAAGCGGTCCCGATATACGGAATCCCCAGCTTCCCCGCCAGCTCGATCAGCTTCACGAAATAATCGTTATCCTGTTTTCGTTTGTCCGGATCCGCCGAAATGTGATCCTGCGATGCCTGCAGAGCCGACACATGCATCTGATTCCGCGCCAACGACTGCTTCACCTGTTCGATCTGAGCATCCGTAATCTTGTTGGCGTCCATGGTCGACCCGCGCGTCGCGCCAAGGATCATGTTCGTGAAGCCTTCTTCCTTCGCAAAGCGAACATTGGCTTCGGTGAAAGGCCCAAGGATCCCCAGCCGCGGCTTCCATTCCGCCGCCTTCGCGATCTGAAGCTGCGTTGTCGCTGCGATACCGCCCAGCAGAGTACGTCGAGTCATAGCAGAATCACCATACCACTGTCAGCTATTCCGCCCTCACCACATACCCGCTCCGTGCGCGAACCCGAGCCCCCGCAACGGACGACCGCACCTCAGTGCGCCTCTCCGAACCCGGTGTTCCACCCGGCGAGGCGTAATAAAGCGTGTATCGGCGACGCAGAAGCCGAACCGCCGTCTGAAATGATGGCCCGGGATCGCCCGCCACTACCGTGGCTCCCCCGGTCTCACGCGCCACAACACTCCCGCCCCTTGCCAGAACCTGAGTATCCGGCGAGTTGCCAATCACTAACTCGCTCATCACTGCATCCGACTCCCACAGTTCGCGAACAGCAGCCTGCACCCCGGCCGGCGTCGATCCCGTCTTATCCGTGATCACCAAAACCGCACGGCGACGCTGGCCTTTCGGTTCCCGCCGAAATCTCAGAGCCGCATCCGCGGCACCCCAACCCGGATTCGAGCTGCCGCCAAACCGCAGCCCGAGCACCTTCAGCACAACCGTCTGATTTACCGCTTCCAGATCATCCGTAAACGGCGCGACTTCCAGGCTGCTGGAATTGAACGCCATCACGCAAACCCGATCGCCCGGCTTCAGTTCGTGAAACCCGAGTTCCACCGCCCGTACCACGCGAAGCAACTTCGACCGCATACTCCCGGAAACATCGAAGAGCAAGATCAGATCGAGCGGTTCCGCTTCAAAACTGAAGCTCACCACCAGCTGCTCTATGCCCTCATCGAAAACCCGGAAGTCTTCTTTCTTCATGCCCGTGAGAGTCTGTCCGGCGGCGTCCAGAGCTTCCGCGTCCACCCGCACAAGTGTCACACCAGACCGGAATAGCGGCTCAGCTTCCTGCGCTGCGGCCGCGAGTGCCACGGCCATCGCAAAAACAGCCAGCCGCCTCATCTCAGCAGGTAGCCGCGCCATGATCCGCACCTGTCGCACGGTGTAAGCGGCAGAAACCCCAGCAACAGCTTGCGCCTGCGGTTCGGAAGCAGCGGAGTGCGGCATCGCCAGCAACTGCGATTCAGCATTAACCGGCAAAACGCATAAATTATCGCCAGGGAAAAAAGGGCTGCGGCTACCGGCCACGCGGCACGAACGAAATCGCTCAGAGTAAGATCCTTAACCAACCAGTATGACTTCTAAAATCAATTTTCTACAGCTGGGCGCCAAAACGCGTCTAATCCCGTAACTTTTCCACTGCCCCGGCGTTCTTACATTAGGAAGCCATGCCCCTGTTCTATTTATCTCCTCTCGAGCCCAAAACCTGGAAGCGATTTGTGCTGTTCCTTGTGGTTGTGGTTGGCGTGCTGCTTTCCTTGTCGCTTCTGGTTCCGCCACCCCCCACCAGTTCCCTCCCGCAGCACCCAATCTCCGACTGACAATCAGCGCCCATATAACTCCGCCACTCGCGAGACGATAGTTTTTGGCACCAAGTCCTGCCAGCGCTCTCCCGCCCTGATTCTGCGGCGGATTTCCGAAGATGAGACCTCGTCGAACGACCCCGCCACCGGCAGAGTCACGATTCGATGCGAGTGGCCCGGTGCGGGAACATACTTCCCTGCCCTGCCCGCCACCAGCAGCGGATACCGGGCGATCATCGATTCAAAAACTCCGGGCATCCCGTAATCCCACGTGGCGATACGCTCTGCAGCGTCCCTGCCGCAAACCAGGCCGATCTCTGTTTGAGGCTGCAGGGCTTCCGCCGCTTCCTCCGCGATCTCCAGATAGAGTCCGCCATCGGAGCTGGCAACGGACAAACCCTGCTCAGAGGCCGCAACCTCGCACAGCATATCGATCCGGTCTTCGAACGAAGCCCCTTCGAAACCCTTATGAGGAAAGGCGCGCGGCAGCACCAGCACCACCTCGTCCGCCCACTCCAGAGCGGCGCGGGCAATCCCCAGATGGGCAACCGTCGGAGGGTTCCACGCTCCTGGCAGTAATCCCACGCGAGCCGGCGTATCCCCCGGCTCGCTGCGACAGCAATCACCACAACGATAGTGAAACGTAAGCGCCACCTGAACCGTTTTAATACATGCCGTGCGCTCGTATACAGTGGAGAAGGCATGTTTAACTGGGTTTGCCCGCGTTGCGGGAAAGATGTTCCGCCGTCAAGAACAGAGTGTCCGTATTGCCCGCCGGTATCTCAGGAGCCGGTAGCCGCCGCTCCCGCGCCTCCCGAGTGGGCACAGCAGCAACCGCCCCATCCGGGATGGCAGCCGGCACCGCCACCGCAAGCTCCGCCTCCTCAGCAGGCCTGGGCACCTCCTCCGCCGCCACCCTCGTGGCAACCACCCGCTGCTGCCGCACCACCACCGCCGCCATCTCCACCTCCGCCGCCCCCGCAGCAGGCTTGGCAGCCGCCGCAGCACCAGCATCCGCACCAGCCGCAGCAGTATTCTCCTGCTCACGGCGCTCCTTCCTGGCCCCCGCCTCCCGCGAAGCCTGGACCGCCCACCTGGCTGATGGGTCTCGGCTTCTTCGCCGCCTTTCTCGTGCTTGGCACCCTTCTGTATTTTGGAATCCAGCGCTTCGGCCGCACGAACGTGCAGGAAAAGGCCGGCCTTGAAAACCCCGCCAACCCGTCACAGCAGAAAGTCAGCAACCCTCTGCAAAAGTACGTCGAGGTGGTCGGAATCCGAATGGTCTCAGAGAACAAGAAGCCGGCGGCACGCTTCATCGTGGTCAATCATTCCACCACGGAGATTACGGGCCTCGAAGCCAACGTTACACTTTGGGCCAGCACTTCCCGTTCTGAGGAAGACTCCGTCGGGTCATTCAGCTTCAAGCTGCCGAGCCTGGGCCCGAACGCGGCCAAAGAACTGACGTCGCCCCTGAAAACCCGCCTTAAGCAATACGAATTGCCGGACTGGCAGAACGCCACCGCGGAGATCCAGATCACGTCGCCACAGCGGTAATCGCTAAGCCGGCACGAACCGGGCGTTCTCCCGGTCTTTGCGCACGTGGTCCACGTCAAAAACCTGGCTGTGGATTACGATCCATACGCCAGGTTGCAGCACCCTTGCACCGAACAGACTTTCGGTCAGATTCTGCAGCCCGTCCGACCGTTCAAATCCCAATGGCGTCATCGCGCCGGTCAAGATCACCGGATACCGTAACTCCGGCAAACGGGCCTTCAGCAGCCGTCCCGTTTGCACCATGGTGTCCGTGCCGTGCGTGATCACCACCGGCCCGTCATTCGCTTTCGCGCCCACCACGGACAGGATCAATTCGCGATCCTCGTCCGTCATCTCCAGGCTGTCCTTGTTCATCAGAGGCGTGACTTCCACCTGGGTATCCGGTAGCCGGAGCAACTGCAGGTATCGGTCAATCTTCGCCACCACGTTCTCTACTTGCCCGGACTGCTCCGAGTAGACCTTTTCGATGGTCCCGCCCGTCGTGACTATCTGAATGCTCATGTAAGAGTTCAGGATAAGATCAGCCTTGATGCAAACACACCAGATCGCAGTCATTGCCGGGGACGGAGTCGGGCAGGAGATCATTCCGGAGGCGAAACGGCTGCTGGCTGAGCTACAGACGAAGCATGGCTTCCGCCTCGAATATCAGGATTACCCCTGGGGTTCCGATTACTACCTGCAGCACGGCTCCATGGCACCGGCCGGCTTCCTTCACGACCTGCGAAAATCCGAAGCCATTTTGCTCGGTGCCGTCGGGCACCCGAAGGTCCCCGACCATATCACCCTGAACGGCCTCCTGCTGCCCATCCGCCGGACCTTCGACCAATACGCGAACATTCGCCCCGCAAAGCTCTACAAAGGCGTGGCTTCTCCGCTCGCTCTGCGCAAGGGGGAACAGATCGATCTGGTAGTAGTCCGCGAGAACACGGAAGGCGAATACGCGCAGGTTGGTGGGTTCGTTTATTCAGATCAGCCCCAAGAGGTCGCCATACAGACCTCGGTTTTCACGCGGCGCGGAGTCGAACGTGTTGTGCGCGTGGCGTTTAAGCTCGCCCGCGAGCGCAACCGCAAACGGAAGGTGACCAGCGTGACCAAGTCCAACGCACAGGGGTATAGCCTGGTGCTTTGGGACCGCGCGTTCGCCGCAGTCGCGGAAGAGTTTCCCGACATCGCCACCGAATCCCTGTTGGTGGATGCCGCGGCAATGAATTTCATCCGCCGGCCCGAGAGCTTCGACGTAGTGGTGGCCTCCAACCTGTTTGGCGACATCCTGAGCGACATCTCGGCAATGATCATTGGCAGCATGGGTCTGGCGCCCAGTGCGAACCTTGACCCATCCCGCCGAAACCCCTCCATGTTCGAGCCGGTTCACGGCTCCGCCCCGGACATTGCCTTTAAGGGAATCGTAAATCCGCTGGCCACTTTCCTCTGTTTGGAACAGATGCTGCAGCACCTGGGCCATGCTGCCGCAGCCGCTGACATAGCACGCGCCATTACCTCCGTACTGGCCGATACCGACGTTCGTACACCAGACCTCGGTGGCAAC
>JAUZEU010000140.1 GCA_030838885.1 Bryobacterales bacterium
GAAGCTGATCAGATTGGAGATCATGAGGGGCACAATTACGTTGTAGTCCCTGGTCATTTCGAAGATCATGATGACCGAGGTGAGCGGAGTGCGCACGATACCTGCAAACGCCGCGCCCATTCCTACGAGGGCGTACGCGCCGGGGTTGGCGGTCCACGCGGGAAAGAGCGAGTGCGCAATGCTTCCCACCGTGCCGCCGACCATGGCTCCGATGAAAAGGCTGGGTCCGAAGATGCCGCCCGCATTGCCCGACGAGTACGACATTGCAGTAGCGACTATTTTGAGCACAGCCAGTACGGCAACGGTTCGCAGCGCCATGTCACCGCCGAGGACGCGTTCCACGTAGTCATACCCGACGCCCAGGACTTCAGGCATGTAAAGGCCGAGGATACCAACGGTGACGCCTCCCGCGGCGGGCTGGAGCCACGCGGTGTTCGGCGGGAGCCGCCTGAACCACACGCGCAATGCCAGGAGCAGTTTGACGAACACGACGGAGAATAAGCCGCCGACAACACCGAGCACAGCGTAGACGAGAAACTCGGTGGGGTTGACCAGTTCATAGGCAGGGACGTGGAAGAGAGGCTCATCGCCGAGGATGAGATGAAGCGTGATCCAGGAGGTAGCGGAACTGATGACAACGGAGCCAAGCACGGGCGCATGCAGGTCGCCCAGAACCTCTTCGAGTGAAAAGAGCACGGCGGCGATGGGGGTATTGAAGGCGGCGGCGAGCGCGGCGGAGCACCCTACAGGGACGAGGGCACGGATGCGATCCGGCGGGAGCCCGAACTTGCGGCCGAGCACGGACGCGATGCCCGCGCCGATCTGCACGGACGGCCCTTCGCGGCCCAACGCGATTCCGCTGGCGAGGGTTCCGGTGCAGCAAATGAATTTGCCGATGACGGAGCGCAGCGACATGTAGCCATCGCGGATGAAGAGCGCGAACTTCGTTTGCGGAATGCCGCTGCCTCTGGCGTCAGGGAAGTACCGATAGAGGAGGTATCCGGTGACGAGTGAGCCTGCGATCGGGATGAGCAGGCGACGCAGTCCGGAACTGTCGGGCGGATACATGCGCGCTGATAGGCGGCCGGTTAGCAGAATGAAGGCGACGACAACGAGGCCGACGAGCGCGCCGATGACGACACTGAGCGCGATTTCAATCCGCTGTTCCCGCGCCCGCTCGCCGCCAAGCCATCTGCGGACCCGGTGCAATGCAGGAAAGGCAGTCATCTGTTTTTAAGATAACGGGCCAGCACCCTCAGTCCTGCGCGTGTCTTGCCGCGTGTCTTACCAATCCGGTGGACGCGGCTGTCTGATAGACTTTTCACCGATCCCGTACGGCGGGCAAATGCGGGCGGGATTGCCCGCGTGAGAAGGGAATGAGAGATGAAACTTCAATTTAAAGTGGTGGCACTGGGCGCTGCGTTTGGTCTGGGGTTGATGCAGGCACAGGCTCCGGCGGGGCAAACGCCTCCTCCGACTGCGGATCCTTATGCGAACAACGCGGACGCGGGGAAGACGCAGTTTCCACTGGCGGCACCCGCTGGTAAGGATACAGGCGCAATCACGAAGGCGCTGCCCGGAGGCGTGAATCAGGGAATCGTCGATCCGGCGAAGTGGAAGTACGGACCGGCTTACGATACTGCGCCAAACGCGAAGATCTGGAATCCGGTAAAGCTTAAGATGATGCGGGGCGAGAAGGTGACAGGCGGCACGCTTTTTGCCGCCACTGATCCGTCTACTTACTGTGCGATGGCAAACGCCGGCTATGACTTTATCTGGACGGAGATGCAGCACAACACGAAGGACTGGGATGCGGTCGCGCGGATGTGGCGCGCATGTCCTCATGCCAAAGCAGTTCCCGGCGTGCGCGTGGCTTATGCCGACGAGCGCGAGATCCAACACGCGATGGACGCCGGTGCGCTCGTGATAGTGGTTCCCACAGTGGACACGGTTGAAGAAGGTCGCGCGGGGCGGGACTGGACTTACTTTCCTCCGCTTGGGAAGCGGAGTCAGGGCGGTGGCCAGGCGTTTGACCCGGATATGTGGGGCAACGTGCCAGGCGGGTATCGCAATACCATCAACGACAATGTGGTTCTGGTAGAGATGATCGAGACGATCGAAGGGGCGAAGAACGCTCGCGAGATCGCGGCCATTCCGGGTGTCACGGCCATCTTTGCGGCGAGCGGCGATCTGGGGAATTTCTCCGGCTACAAGCAAGGCACACCCGACTACGAGCGGCTGATCAACACCGTGCACGACGCAGCACTGGCCGCGGGCAAACGGCTGTGCGGTCCGCTGGCATGGCGCGACCGGCCGGATTTCACCTGCTTCCAGGGCGGCAGCGAAACGGCGGCCATCGCACGTGGCGTGGGAGGCGAACTTGGACCACTGAAGGACACGCAGGGCAAGCCTGAGGTTGGGCCTTACGCGCCTGCTAAGAAGTAGACGGTTTCAGTTCCAGTCGCAGAGTGAATCGACGTAAGCAGCGGAGCCGTCGCGCAACCAGGTATCGAGTTGCGCGACCTCCTTCAGTTGCTGGCCGCGGCGCCTGGGAACGGCGAGGTATCGGCATTCCAGGTCGTGGAGGACGGTCATGTCTCCCCAGAGCTTCTCAAACTGAGTCACCGGGTAGATATCTTCCTGCGCCTTGCCCCAGCGCTTCTTCACGTCTTTCAGTGTGATGTAGGTCGGCATGCGCGCGGCCATGCGTTGTACGGCGTCGGTCACGCGGGTAGCGGCTTCCGTACCTGGATCTGTTAGATCGGCACGTGTCAGGCCGAATGCTTTCAGCAGGATGTCGAGGTCGATCCAGACCGTATTACTGTTGTAGCGGGACAGGCGCGACTCGATGTCCTGCGACGGCAGGGCCATCCCCTCGATGATCCGAAGGCGGCCATCGGCGCGGGCCAGACCTCCGCCTGTGTCGTCGATCTGGCGATCGATCATCTCGAAGGTCATTCCCGCCTGCTGCTCGATGTGCCAGCCAAGCAGGCCCGGGTCAACGGTCACGCCGGTGGTGTCAATGTTGTGGGCCAGTATGTAGCGCAACTGCGGCCGGCGGCTGAGCAGGTCACGCAGGACGTTGTTGCGGAAGAGGCTGGCGAACTCGAACCAGTGCCCGACGGGGTGGAGGCACTGCACAGGATCGTTCTCCGTGTAGTCGCTTGCTTCGCCGGTGCGGCGCGCCCAGGAAATCAGCGCCGAGTGCGCGCTTTCGCGCATTTTCTGCGCCTGTGCATCGAGAACCTGGTGCGCCAGTTCCTGCCAGGCGAACCGCAGATCGCGCTCGGTGGGGACCATGCGTAACCCAATGCTGCGGCCCTGCGATAAGAGTACCGGCCCAGGGTATCCGTAATTATTTTCCGACGCGAGGTAATCTGCGATGGCGTCGTGCGTGAGATAGCTGGTAGTGACGATGTGGGGCAGCGGAGTTCCGCAATCCCTGCTGGTACGCAGGCTTTTGGCCAGGTGCAGTTCGATAAAGGAACGGTGGCGTCCGGCGAATTTGCAGAAAGGATTGATTGCTTTGACGACCCCGGCGCCACGTGTCCAGCGGCTGCCGACTCCTCCGGCCAGCGTCATGATGGCAACTTCCCCATCAGCCAGGGCCTTCATGCCGAGTTCGCGGTACATGTGGGGAAGCTTGTCAGTGGCGTCGAACACATCGCCAGGCAGCACATCTTCAATGGTGGTTGTGGAAGGGAGGCGGTTCTGTGAGAGGCCGACACGACCTGCCTTCAGGGCGGCCTGGATCTGCTGATGCTGGGCAAGGTCGAAGCCGTAGCGGTTCAGCAGTTCGGGCAGCGCATTTGCACCGGCGGAGCCGTTTTCGCGATTCCGCGGCAGCATGGAATCGAAGAGATTCCGAACGGTGGCGCGGAACCTGGGCACGGTCTGGCAGGCGTCATTGAAGCTGGCAAGCTCTTGGCGCCGGGAGCCCGGGAGCATGGCAGGATCTATACGCAGAAGGCCGGGTACGAGCAGGGCGTAGTACTCGGGCGGCATCAGGCCGGAATCGGCTTCCAGCAGTTGCGCCTGGGTGCCGTGCTCATTGATCGAGAAGTCATAGACTACGGGCTCCATGGCGAACGGCAGAGCGCGCTCCAGTTTGCGCCGGGTCTCGCTCATGATGGCCTGCAGGCGGTCCTGCGCATAGGCTTTCCGGCGGGGATCCACGATGAAGCCCATGCCTCCACCCGACATGCCGCCCAACATCCAGAAGCCCCAGAAATCTTTGCCCAGGTCGGCGCGGACGCGGGCGATCAGAGCCTCGGTGTAGAGAGTGCTGGCCCAGGGAATGATGGTCTGAATCGGACCATCAAAATTGCGTTGAGTGGAGGCCGCGACTTCCCGGACGTTACCCCCGGCGAGGTGGCCGACGATTTCGTCCAGAGTCCGGCAGGCCACTGCCCTGCCCTGCCACTCGGTTTCGCCTCGCAGCAGGTAGCGCTCGGTGACCATCTCGAGAACCGGCCCAACATCCTGCGCCATCCCGCCGTGGACCAGGACCAAACTGTCCTGCAGTTTGCGGCGGGTTTCGGGAGTTACGTCGGATTCACCCAAAACCCTGTGACGCGGAAGCAGGCGGCCGCGACTGACGCCGAACTCGGGATCACCTTCCCCGGCAATCACGCCTTCAATCAACTTGATGCCGGGCCATACGCCGCCGGAATCCTGCCATCCTCCGCCTGAGCCTCCCAGCCACTCACCGAGAATGGCGCGTGCGGCGACAATGCGGCGGTCGTCTTCGTCCAGGGATCCGGTCAGGGTCCTTATCTGACCGGTGGCGCGCATACAGACCGCGATGAGAGAGGCCAGCAGATTGGTGGAGACCGCGAGGCGCGAGCCCTTCGGGATGTTGTTTACCTAGCTGACGAGATCGAGGCCACGGCCGGGCTGGCGGGTGAGGCGCTCCAGAAGAGAGGCCAGTGGCTCACATGCACCTTCCATTCCGGGCGGCACGATGCCGGAAGCGACCACAGCCGATTTGAGCAGGCCGAGATAATCGCTCGCGAAATCGAAGACTTCGGCGATGGTCGTCAGGTCTGCTGTGGCCTTGAGATCAACGCTGGTGAGGCGAAGGACAGGTTCGTCGATGACGCGCACGTAGGCTTCGACGGGGGGGATTGGCGGCGCGGAGTCGGCGCCCCGCACTGCAAGGTCGATGGAAACGTTGAGGACGCGCGCGCCTTCGGGGAAATCCATGCCCAGAAAGAAGATGTCACTCCAGCCGCTGTGGGTGAGGTCCATGCGGACGGGAGTGGTTTCGCGCAGAATCGGAAAGAGCCCGCTTTCGCCGCGTTGCAGGATTTCGGGGCGGAGTCTGAGCGGAAAGTCGGAAGGGTGGCCGGTGCGAAACATCCACTGATTGCCTCGCAGAGAACGCACGCTGTGGCGGACCTGATCCGCAAGGGTCTGGAACCCGAGGGCCCGATAGCCGGCGGCGAGCGCACTGGACATGGACGCGCCAGGCCCGGTGGTCTTTTGTGCGGCTAGAAAGATGTCGATCGCTTCATCGAAGCGCCGGTTCAGGAGGTTGGTGTGGCCTGCGTGGGGGACGAGGGCACGAGTGGAGTGGCCGAGCTTTTCCGGGATGTGAAACCGGTGGATCGCATAGAGAAAAAAGAGCGCGCGAACCTTTTCATAGAGGTTCCCGCTGCCGCGCCGGAAGGTGTCGAGCGCTTCACACTCGCTCAGAAGAATTTCGACGGAGGCGTTACGGCAGACGGAGTCGAGGGAGCGATTGCGGATTGCGGGGTCGGTGGAGGTGATGATTCGGATGCACTCTATGGCGGCCGGAGCGGTCACTGGCACTCACCTCTGGTCAGTTCGCGATCTGCCACAAGTTCCAGCACCTGATAAAGAATTTCATCGCGATCGTGACCTCTGAGGGCAAGGGCCATCTGGGCGAGCATCAACCCGTACCGGGAACCGATGTCGTAACGCCGCTGCGAATTTTCGAGGGCGAGATATTGCTCATGCCGCCGGAGTTCGTCGAGCGCGCTGGAGAGGGTGACGCTTCGGGGATCGCTGGCTTCGGCGAGTTGCCGGCCGAGGATATTCATGACCGCGGGAGTGAGGACATGCATTCCGAAAAAGCAGAGATACTGGCCGGCGCGCACACCCGGTGACAACAGCTTCTGTTCCGCTTCGGTAGGGGTGGGTTTTTCGATTACCCGGTCCACGGTGTAAACGCCGGCCTTGCCCGGGACGCGGCGGGCCCCAATGGCTCCAAATGATGGCAGAAGGCTTTCACGGGTGGCCTGAACGGCGGAAACGGAACAGGATTCAGATGCGGCCAGGGAGACGAGTGCTTTGGCGCAACTCTGTGCGGGGGAACCGATGTAGAGGTGATCTCCAACAAGATGCAGGATCGGTTCTCCGGCTGCGAAATCGCGGGCGCAGGAGAGGGCGTGACCGTACCCGCGAGGTTCCGGCTGCGGGATGAATTGCAGGCGGCAGGCGTGGCTGCCCGTCGCTTCGGCGTAGCGCCGTTCATCGCCGGGGCAGGTGACAACGCAGACGTCCTCGATTCCCGCTCCGGAAACCTCTTCGATCAGGATGGCGAGGACCGATTTTTGGGTGCCGTCCTGGGCGATAAGTGTTTGCAGCGGTATGGAACGTTGGCCTGGACCGGCGGCGGTTATCACTGCTTTCCTGATTTTCAAACTTTGATCCCCTCTCAGGAGTTTAACTGGCCGCTTATTTTGATGAGGGGGATCTGTTGGTGTGTGGAACAGTGCAGCCGGGCTCAACTCTGAGAGCATAGATGACTTGTCTTTCCGACTGAGAGAGACTGAAATGAACCGGTGAGCACCATTGGTCAACAACATTCGTCGGCTGAAGTACCGCACAAGCCGGAGGGAAAACGCGGCTCGTTCCAGCAAACTGCGCGGCACTTCTGCGTTGGGTTGATCGGCCTGGCATTGATCACGGTTGCTGTCATCCGGCTCAACCTGCAGCCTGGCGCAATATCACTCCTTTACCTCATCGTGGTCGTTTTTGTCTCGCTGAAGGGGGGGCTGGTTTCCTCGGTCGCATTC
The DNA here is from genome assembly GCA_030838885.1 of Bryobacterales bacterium. GTDB lineage: Bacteria > Acidobacteriota > Terriglobia > Bryobacterales > Bryobacteraceae > BOG-234. Next base: position 7,044 of record JAUZEU010000140.1, read on the forward strand.
TCCCTGGTCGCAGTCTTCTGCCTGTACTACTTCTTCCTGTCGCAGATCTTCTCGCCGGGTGGAAGAAACCCGCTCGACATCGTGGCCACCATTGCCTTTTTGTTCACCGCCTGGGTGATTACCGGAATGGTGGCCCGAAACCGCCGGTTGACCGAAGACCAGCTCAGGGTGCGATTTGAAGAGCGGCTGGCCGAAAGAACCCGGATCGCCAGGGAGCTACACGACACTCTGTTGCAGAGTTTTCAGGCCCTGATGCTCCACTTCCAGGCGGTGGACGATCAGCTTCCGCCCGGGAAGGCAAAGGAGGCGCTTGGAAAGGTGCTGGATCAGGCTGATCAGGCAATTGTGGAAGGTCGCGATGCGATTCAGAATCTACGTTCCTCCGCAATGTTTGCCAACGAACTGGCGCACGCGATAGCCGAGCTGGGTAAAGAACTCGCGCGCACTCACTCTGGCGAGACGCATTCCACGACCTTCCGCGTTTCCGTAGAGGGTACTCCGCGAGACCTGCATCCGACCCTCCGCGACGACGTCTTTCGTATCGCGTGCGAGGCCCTGCGCAACTCGTTCCAGCACGCTCAGGCAAGTAAGATTGAAGTAGATCTAACGTTCGGGGAACGTCTTTTTGAACTTCGCATTCGGGATGATGGTAAGGGCATCGACCCGAAACACCTGGATTCCGGACGCGACAGACACTGGGGTTTGCCGGGAATGCGAGAGCGGGCGCAACAGATCGCCGGCACTCTGGAAATCTGGAGTGAAACCGGAGCTGGTACCGAGGTTGAACTGCGCATTCCGGGATCTGTGGCATATAGCGTTTCCCCGGGGGGCGCCGGCTTCCATCTGTTCGGCAAGGGAAAGGAAACCGGATCATGAACGGTGAACGGCCAAGAATTCGGGTTCTTTCAGTGGACGACCATCCCCTGCTTCGCGAGGGTGTTGCCGCACTTGTGACAAGTCAACCGGATATGGCACTGGTATCCGAGGCTTCAAACGGTCGTGAGGCAATCGAGCAGTTTCGAATCCATCGTCCCGACGTCACCCTGATGGATTTGCAGATGCCGGAGATGAACGGTGTCGATGCCATGATTGCGATCTGCGGGGAATTTCCCGGCGCGCGAATCATCGTGCTGACCACTTACGCAGGAGACGTTCAGGCGATACGCGCGCTCAAAGCAGGCGCTCGCGCTTACCTGTTGAAGAGTCTTCTGCGGAAGGAACTTCTGGAGACCATCCGTCTGGTTCATGCCGGACAAAGGCGAGTGCTGCCAGCGATAGCCGCGGATCTCGCCGAACATGCCGGCGATGAACTCCTGTCGGCACGCGAAATCGAGGTACTCCGGCTCGTTGCGGGCGGGAATGCCAATAAAGAAATTGCCGCACTGCTTTCTATCACGGAAGAAACCGTCAAGGGCCACGTCAAGAATATCCTGGCCAAGTTAGGGGCTAATGATCGGACTCACGCCGTTACCATTGGCCTGAAACGCGGAATAATCGACCTCTAGCCCCCAAAAAGAGGGGCTCACGCAGCCTGCCTTTGAGGGTTTCGATGTGGCTCGAAAACTTCGTACCCTGAGAACGGACATCTTGTGCAACGACTTTTCTCGATGTTTCCGGAAGGGTGGCCCGGAGCCGGACTGATCTTACTGCGAGCGGCAGCAGCGTTTCTGCTCTTCCAAAATGGCTTCTCAGTCCTGCTCTTAGCGAGTGCGCCGGTGATGGTTGTCCTGCAATCGGCAATAGCGGGCGCCGCGGTGCTTCTACTGGCTGGATTGTTCACCCCGGTTGCTGGTTCGCTGCTGGCCACTGCTGAGGTGTGTCTCGCTTTCTCGCACGTCAAAGATCCTTCCGTGCACGTCATCCTGGGAGCTCTGGGCGGGGGACTGGCAATGACCGGGCCCGGAGCGTGGTCTCTCGATGCGCATTTTTTCGGGCGGAAACGGATTCAGATCCCGCCGCGGTAGATTTTGTGGGCGTCACGCACCTCAAAAGGGGTGTTGTGCAGCGTGACCATCTGGTCGTTCAGCGGAACCCCCATTGAAGGTTGTTGACAAGCTGCAGGCCCCGCAAAATCAAGGTGTAAGAGAAGACTTTGGCCGGGCAAGCCGATTGCCCATAATTCAGAACTCTGGAGGGTTGAACTTATGCTTTCGGGAGCTATCAGATCGCAGGCAGAAGCCGGGAGGGCAATCCATTGTACGTAAGACGCGGTATTGGGGAAAAAGCCTGCCATGAGCAAGCCGTAATTATGGATGAGCTTTGCGTTTGGACCGAGAGACTCCGCGCAATTACAGGTACTGTTCGTTTCGCTATAGAACAGAACAATTTGGACAGTTTAAAGGCGTCCAAAGAGGATTTTGATCAAACCCGCGAGCACATTTTTGAACTGGCGAGACGCTTTTGCCATATACCGCGCTGAGCACGGGTGCTGGAGAAAGCCTCTTACGAACGGATTGTTGACCCGCGCCGAACAGGAAACAGGAGTAGCAGAAGGATCTTATGTGGATAGTGAAACTTGCGCTGTCGCGCCCCTATACTTTCATCGTTTTCTCGCTGGTGCTGCTTTTGATCAGCCCTGTGGCTCTTCTGCGCACGCCCATCGACATCTTTCCGAGTATCAATATTCCCGTTATCAGCGTGATCTGGACTTATACGGGCCTGGCGCCTTCCGAGATGGAGACACGTATCGTCTCGATCTTCGAGCGTTCTCTCACCACCAGCGTCAATAACATCGAACACATCGAGTCGCAGTCATTGAACGGCGTTGCGGTGATCAAGGTATTCCTGCAGCCTTCCGCGAATATCGACGGAGCGATTTCGGAGGTCATTGCAGAGGCTCAGGTGGGAATAAAGCAATTTCCTCCGGGAATCACGCCTCCCCTGGTACTCAGTTACGACGCCTCTTCCGTGCCTATTCTGCAGCTCGGACTGAGTGGTAAAGGCATGTCCGAGCAGCAGTTGAACGACCTTGGTGTGAACTTCATTCGCCCGCAGCTGGCCACGATTCAGGGTGCCTCCGTTCCCATTCCCTATGGGGGAAAGGTGCGCCAGGTGATGGTGGACATTGACTCCCACCAGCTGATGGCGAAAGGCCTCTCGCCTATGGATGTCGTGAACGCCGTCAATGCACAGAACGTGATTCTGCCTTCCGGCACAGCAAAGATCGGGCGGACAGAGTACAACGTCGGGCTGAACGGGAGCCCGTCCGCAGTCGATGCGCTCAATCATCTGCCAGTGAAAGTCGTAAGTGGCGGCACCATCTACATTCAGGATGTCGCGCACGTGCGGGACGGATATGCCGTCCAGCAGAATATCGTTCGGCAGGATGGACAAAGAGGGGTTCTGCTTGCAGCGCAGAAGTCGGGGAATGCTTCCACGCTTTCCATCGTTTCCGAGATCTATAAGGCGTTACCGAAGATCAAGGCCAGTCTTCCGCCAGAGTTAGTCATAACGCCGCAGTTCGATCAATCTCTCTTCGTACGTGCCTCACTGCAGGGAGTAATCCGCGAAGCTGCCATCGCTGCTGTATTAACGTCCCTGATGATTCTTCTTTTCCTCGGCAGCTGGCGAAGTACGCTGATCATCGCCATTTCGATTCCGCTCTCGATATTGACATCGCTGCTGGTGCTGAGCGTTCTCGGCCAGACTATCAACATCATGACGCTTGGGGGCCTTGCGCTGGCCGTCGGCATCCTTGTGGACGATGCAACGGTGACGATTGAGAATATCGAGCGGCAGATGGCCTCGGGCAAAGAACTCGTCCAGGCAATCCTGGATGGTGCTGAGCAGATCGCGATCCCCGCCCTGGTCTCAACGTTATCGATCAGCATCGTGTTCGTGCCTATGTTTTTCCTGACTGGAGTAGCGCGCTACCTGTTTGTGCCCCTGGCCGAAGCTGTGGTGTTTGCTCTGATGGCATCCTATTTCTTTTCACGAACCCTGGTGCCGACGCTGGTCATGTACCTGATGAAAGGCGAAGCCGCCAGATATCAGCACCCCGAACAGGAACAGCGCCAAGGCATCTTCTCTCGCCTGCATCACGGGTTCGAGAGTGGCTTTGACGCTGTCCGGCGAAGTTACTCGAACCTGCTGCAACTGTGTCTGGATCACCGGATAGTCTTCGCCAGTTGCTTTCTCGCCTTTTGCCTCGCGAGTCTCCTGCTCGTAACTCATCTGGGCCGTGATTTCTTTCCGTCCGTCGACGCCGGCCAGTTGCGGCTGCATCTTCGGGCAAAGACAGGTACCCGCATCGAGGAGACTGCGCGCGTCACGAGCGAAGTCGAAAATGTGATTCGTAAGGTAATTCCAGCCTCTGAGCTGGGTGGAATTCTCGACAACATTGGCTTGCCCACCAGCGGAATTAACCTGTCTTACAGCAATAGCGAAACGGTGGGCAACTTTGATGCCGAAGTCCTCGTGTCTCTCCAGGCAAAGCACCATCCTACTGCCGAATACGTGCAAACGCTGCGAGAGCAGTTACCGAAGGCGTTCCCTGCCACGGCCTTTTTCTTTGAACCGGCCGATATCGTGACTCAAATTCTGAACTTCGGGCTCCCCGCGCCCATAGATATTCAGATCATCGGTACCAACATTGCGGGAAACTTCTCCGTTGCGACAAAACTTGCCCAGCAGATTCGTTCGGTGCCTGGCGCGGTCGACGTTCACCTTCATCAGCTTCTCGACCAACCCAGGCTGGATTTGGCAGTAGACCGCGTCAGAACCCAGCAAGTGGGCTTAAGCGAACGAGACGTCGCCGGCAACGTGCTGGTATCCCTGAGCTCAAGCCTGCAGACGAGTCCGAATTTCTGGCTTTCCCCAAACGGAGTCAGTTACGGTATCGCGGTTCAGACTCCCCAATACAAACTTGATTAGATAGACAGCTTGCGGACGAATCCGGTGAACGCTCCGGCCTCGCCGCAGCCACAGCTTCTCGAAAATCTCGCATCCATGAGCAGGCGCCAGGAACCGGCCGTCGTGACTCACTATAACGTTCAGCGGGTCATCGATATCTATGCGGGTACCCAGGGGCGCGACCTGGGTGGGGTGGCTACAGACATTGCAAAGATCACGGCCGCAGCCCAAAAGCAGCTACCCGCGGGAAGCACCCTGGTTACCCGCGGCCAGGTCGCGACCATGAATTCCTCATTCATGGGGCTCGGTATCGGCCTCGCATTTGCGATCCTGCTGGTCTATCTCCTGATCGTGATCAATTTCCAGTCGTGGAGCGAGGCTCTGATCATCATTGCTGCTCTGCCCGCCGCTTTAGCCGGAATCTGCTGGATGTTGTATTTGACCCAGACCACCCTCAGCGTGCCAGCGTTGATGGGAACCATCATGAGCATGGGAGTCGCAACTGCGAACAGCGTACTGATCGTCAGCTTCGCGAACGAGCGGTTCTCTGAGACCAAAGATGCCTTGCGAACGGCAGTTGAGGCTGGCTCCACCCGATTGAGGCCCGTCATCATGACGGCGCTCGCGATGATCATCGGCATGGTCCCTATGGCAATTGGGATGGGCGAAGGCGGAGAGCAGAACGCGCCCCTCGGGCGCGCCGTGATCGGGGGGCTGCTCTTCGCAACCGTCGCGACGCTCTTCTTTGTGCCTGTGGTGTTTGCGATTGTTCGTTACCGAAAAGCTCAAGAGGCGTGAGGACATCATGAAAGACGAAAAAGCTGTGACAAAAGAAGTGAATGCGTCCGAAGAAAAGGCACCTCCACATCGATCAGGATGGAGGCTGCTGTGGTTCCTGTTGATTCCCGCTGCCCTGGCTGCGTCTGCCTTTTTCGGAGCACAGGCCCGTCAGAAGGACAGTGCAAAGCTTGCCGGGACCACAAAATCTCTTCAAGTGCAAACAGTGAGCGTAATTCATCCGGAGCCTGGCAAGGCCAGTTCAGATCTGACCTTGCCGGGCATGATCCAGGCGTTCTCGCAGTCGCCGATTTACGCCCGGGTCGACGGCTATGTGCGTAGCTGGAATGTGGATATCGGCACTCACGTCACAAAAGGGCAATTGCTCGCCGAAATTGATGCGCCGGAGGTAGACCAGCAACTGAATCAGGCCAAAGCAATGATGGCACAGGCCGAAACCACTCTTGCATTGGCAAAGACAACCGCTGCGCGTTATCAGGATCTGATCAAAACAAATTCGGTTGCACAGCAGGAGGTGGATCAGAACAATCAGAACTTCGCC
>JAUZEU010000171.1 GCA_030838885.1 Bryobacterales bacterium
CAGATTACCTGAGCGGCATTTTTAAGCCCTCGGATTTCCCGATCCCGACCCCGGGGACCAACGGCAACCTGGGCCGAAACACCTTTCGCGGACCTGGATATATCCAGCTGGACGGATCCCTTTCCAAGCGGTTTACCGTTACCGAAAGGGTTTCACTCAGCCTCCGGATTGACGGTTACAACCTTCCCAATCGCACGAATCTATTAGAACCGGTGATGGATCTGAACAGCAACAGTTTTAGTAAGTCTACCGACACGCTGCCCGCCAAGGCGTACCAGGCGTCACTGCGCCTCACGTTCTAAGGGGTTGGCTTGCAGGCATGAATTCGAGTGCGGCTACGTGGCAGAGTCCAACGTGATATTCACCCGCACTCGCATCCATGCGGATCAGCATCGATTGACTTTGGTTTGATGGAAATATAGACTTGATCAGATTTGTGGAGGCCGTTACCGATGCGTTCGACACTCCGCTGTCTGGCACCCCTGCGTCCCGCGACGCAAGTGAGCAAGATGAACCGATCTTTCATCGCGCCGCTGTCGATTTGCCTCGCGGTGGCATCGCTGACCTCCGTCCCGTATGTTCTTGGCCAGACGGGGGTAGCTGCCGACGCTTCCTTTCAAAAATCAGTGCAGCCGTTTCTCGCGAAGAACTGCCTCGCCTGTCACAACGCGAAATTCAAGTCGGCGAATCTGAGCCTGGAAGCGTTTCAAGATGCCGCTTCGGCGGCGCGCCAGCCCGAAGTCTGGGGTAAAGTGCTCGATAAGCTTAGAGCCGGCAAGATGCCGCCGCCCGGCCAGCCCCCCATCCCGCAGCCGGAAGTCGCGGCCGTCACCAGCTGGATTGAAGGCATGGTGCAGCAGCCGGCGTCGAATGGCGAGCCGAATCCAGGCCGCGTTACCGCGCGCCGTCTCAATCGCGTCGAGTACAACAACACGATTCGCGATCTGCTGGGCGTTTCGATTCATCCCGCTGACGAATTTCCGGTGGATGATTCCGGCTACGGTTTCGACAATATTGCCGACGTGCTCTCGGTCTCATCGATGCTGATGGACAAATACATGGCGGCGGCCAAGCGCCTCGCGCGTGTGGCTGTGTACGGAGAGACGCTCCCGCCCAAGCCGTCCAGGATCACCCGACTGCTCAACAGCCGATCGGGCGACGCCAGCGATGCCCGCTCGAAAGAGAGTTTCCTTCCTTACTCTATTCGTGGAGCGATGTACGGTACGTTCATATTTCCTGTCGACGGTGAATACGAGTTCCGACTCCGCGTGGCCAATTTTCGCGGCGATGCCGAACGCACCCTCCCGCTCGGGGTGACTCCCGCAGAGGGGATAGCCGGTCCGGCGGTCGCGCGAAGAGGCGCTCCGCCTGTGATGCTGGTTCTGACGGTCGATGGTGCCCCGATCATGAGGGCAGCCGTCTCGGACGAAGCCGCCGATATCCCTCTCAAAGCCGGCGAACGGTTCCTGCCCGAATACACCGCCCGTGTCCGTGTCAAAGCCGGCGAGCGGTTCCTGCGGGCCTCCTTCCCCGAATTTGCCGATCTCGACGATCCCCGCCAGAACATCACTTCCTTCCTGCGCAGAGCCCTGTTTGTCGATTACCTGGACCTCGTCGGTCCGTTCAATCCCAGCCCCGAACCCCCGCCCAGCTACCGACGCATTTTCATTTGCGGCCACGCCAAGGGACAGCACAAGCCGGAATGCGGACGCCTGATCCTTGAAAATCTGGTCCGCCGCGCTTATCGCCGTCCGGTCACTCGGCAGGAGGTCGACGCCAAGCTTCGGCTCGTCTTGCTGGCGCAAAGCGAGGGCGACTCGCTCGAAGAGGGCGTCCGGCTGGCGCTCCAGACGATCCTGGTTTCGCCCAATTTTCTGTTCCGCACGGAGCGCGATCCGCTTCCGGGTGTGAAAGAGGCCTCCCGACCGCACCGCATCAGCGAGCATGAACTCGCGTCTCGCCTGTCCTATTTCCTTTGCGCCAGCATGCCAGACGAGGAATTGTTCCGGCTCGCCGACGAGCAAAAGCTCCATGAGCCCCGAGTCCTCGAGGCGCAGGTTCGCCGCATGATGGCGGATAGCAAGGCGAAGAACCTAGTCGATAACTTCGCCGCCCAGTGGCTGCAGATGCGCAACCTGGGACGCGTAAAGCCGGACCCGGCGCGCTTCCCTGCCGTCGATGACGAATTGCTCGACGCCATGCGCCGCGAAACGAGCCTGTTCGTTGAAGCCATGATCCGGGAAGACCGCAGTGTGCTCGATTTCGTTGACGCACCGTTCACCTACGTCAATGGTCCACTGGCGCGCCACTATGGGATCCCCGGCGTTTCGGGCGAGGAGTTCCAGCGCGTGAAACTCGATGGCGTCCAGCGCGGCGGCCTGCTGACACAAGGCGCTATTCTGACGGTTTCCTCCTATCCGACCCGCACCTCGCCGCCGGTCCGGGGCAAGTGGGTGCTGGAGAACATGCTGGGGGCGGCGCCTCCTCCGCCGCCACCGAATGTTCCCGTGCTCGACGAATCGAAGCTCGGCGCGACCGCCTCAATGCGTGAGAGGCTGGAGCAGCACCGCAAAGATCCGAGCTGTTCCCCGTGCCACAACATGATGGATCCGATCGGGCTGGGCCTCGAGAACTACGATGCGGTCGGCGTCTGGCGTACTCGCGACGGCAACGTGGCGATCGACCCGTCCGGCACCATGCCCGACGGAAGGTCTTTTAAAGGCGCTCAGGACTTGAAACAGCTACTCAGAAGCCAATCCGGCGCCTTCACCCGCCATCTGACCGAGAACCTCTTGACGTTCGCGCTGGGCCGTGGCCTCGAACGATACGACGATTCAGTGGTAGCGCATATGTCAGAGCGAGTGGCCGCAAGCGGCTACCGCTTCTCGACTTTGGTGATGGAGATCGTGAGCAGCGAGCCCTTTCAAATGCGAAGCGACGAAGGAGTGAAGCAATGAACCTGGTGATGAAAAAGCATCTTCCGAGGCGTACTTTTCTGAGGGGAATAGGGACGGCAGTGGCTTTGCCTCTGCTCGACTCGATGATTCCCGCGTTCGCCGCGAAATCGAAGCCGCCCGCGCGAATGGCCATCGTCTATTTTCCCAACGGCGTTCAGGTGGACTCGTGGCACCCGAAGACCGAAGGCGCTATCGCTCCTTTGCCGGAAGCGCTCCCGCGCGTGCTTGAACCGCTCGCGCCATATCGCAATGACGTGAACATCCTCGGCGGCCTTACCGTCGACGGCGGCCGGAGCCACGGAGACGGCGGGGGGGACCACGGCCGCGCTGGAGCGAGCTACCTCACCGGCGCTCATCCCAGGAAGACTTACAAGGATATTCAGAACGGCGTTTCCGCCGACCAGTACGTCGCGCAGAAGATCGGCTCGGCGACGCGCTTCGCGTCTCTCGAACTCGGCTGCGAGGAAGGCATCCAGGGTGGCTTTTGCGATGGCGGCTATAGCTGTGCTTACAGTAACAGCATCTCCTGGCGCACCCCGTCGACACCGAACCCTCCTGAGGTGCGTCCGCGCGCGGTCTTTGAAAGGCTCTTCGGTAGCGGAGAGATTGAGCGAGACCCGGTGCGTCGCGCTCGGCGCGAACGCTACGACAAGAGCTTGCTCGATTCGGTCCTCGAAGACGCCAGGATCCTGCAGACCAACCTCGGAGCGACAGACCGCCGGAAGCTCGACGAATATCTCTACGCCATCCGCGAAATCGAAACGCGCATCCAGAAGTCCGAGCGCGAAAGTGCACAGATCGCCCCGGGCATCGACGCGCCTGCCTCCACCGTTCCGGAGAATTACGCCGAGCACACGCACCTCATGTTCGACCTGATCACGGTCGCGTTCCAGGCCGACCTCACGCGGGTGGTCACACTGATGATGGCCATCGAACAAAGCAATCGCGCCTACCGCGAAATCGGGATTGCCGATTCTCACCACGGTTTGACACACCACGGCGGCGATAAAGAGAAGATCGAGAAATGCATTCAGATCAATCGTTATCAAATGGAGCAGTTCGCTTATTTCATCGGGAAGTTGAAAGCTACCAGGGACGGAGACGGCACGCTGTTCGATCATGCGATGGTGACCTACGGCAGCGGCCTGGGCCGCGAGCACGATCACGATAATCTGCCAACTGTACTGACCGGCCGCGGCAATGGCCTGTTCAACCTGGGGCGGCATATCAAGTATCCGGCTGACACGCCGCTGGCGAATCTGCACTTAACGATGATGGATCAAATGGGAGTCCCCGCCGAATCCTTCGCTGACAGCAAGGGCAAGCTTGGTGACCTCTCGGATCTATAATCGGCATCCGGTTCTTGCCATGTCGCTTTTCACGCTGGAGGGAAATCTGATTCGTCTGCTCCGTTTTAGCGCGTTCCCGATTATCGCCGCGACCGTACTCCTGGCGCTGGCGCCATCCTCCGGCGCCCAAACCCAGGTTGCGTTATACGCCGCAGTCGGGCCCGAGCTTACGACCTACAATCTGGACTTAGAGAGCGCAAGCCTCGCCAGGCGGGCATCGGTGACGCTTCCAGAGAATGTGCAGGAGGCGTGGCCTCATCCTTCGCGGCGGTACCTCTATGTCACCTGGAGCAGCAACGCCGGAGGTCTAGGCGGCAGGCACGGCGTGACGGCGTTCCGCATCGATCCCGCCACCGGCGCCTTGCAGCCGCATGGCCCGCCGATTTCGCTGGCTGCCCGGTCCGTTTTCATGAGCGTCGATATTACCGGGAGCCACCTTGTGATCGCCCACAACCAGCCGAGCGGGTTGACTGTCTACCGAATCGGGGCCGACGGGATGCTCGGCGGGCAGGAGCCCCAGGCAGCCAACCTCGATTTCGGGGTCTATGGGCATAATGTGCGAGTGGACCCCTCCAACCGAATGGTGATTCTCGTTACGCGGGGAAACGGTCCGACTGCGACCAAGCCGGAGGACCCCGGCGCGCTGAAGGTATTTGGTTATAACAATGGAGTGCTGACCAATCGCGACTCGATCGCGCCCGGCGGCGGCTACAATTTTCAGCCTCGCCATCTCGAGTTCCATCCGACACGTCCGTTTGTCTTCATCACGCTGGAGCGGCAAAACAAACTGCAGGTCTATCTGAAGCTCGACGGGCCGACGCTCAGCGCAGCGCCTCTGTTCACCAAGGAGACCTTGTCGGATCCGAGCCGCCTGACCGGCCAGGCTCCGAGTACCGTCCACATGCACCCCAACGGGCGCTTCCTGTACCTGGCCAACCGGGCCACCGCCACCACCAATTTCCAGGGCAAGCAGGTGTTTGCCGGCGGCGAGAACTCCGTCGCGGTTTATTCGATTAACCAGGAGACCGGGGAACCGACTCTGATTCAGAATGTCGACACTCGCGGCGTGCACCCGCGTACCTTCGCCATCGACCCCACCGGACGGCTTCTGGTGGTTGCCAACCAGCAGCAAGTCCTGGTGCGGTCTAACGAGGAAGTGCGGCCGCTGCCGGCGACGTTATCGGTGTTCCGCATCGGAGGTAACGGGAAACTGGAGTTCGTGAGGAAATACGATCAGGACACCAGCGGCGGGCGAGGCTTGTACTGGACGGGGATGGTGGGGTTGCCGTGATCGCCGGGGCTCTGGTGCAAAATCGGGCTCTGAGCAGGAATGTGAACAGGTGAGTTAAAATCGCGGGTTTGACACGGATCGCGAATTCACAAAGATTCTGGACTGGCCGGGGTACTAGCCGTCTGGTGTAAGTCTGATCTTAATGCGAAGGGTTGCACATCGGTCGGAAAGACGCAAGATTTTGAAATTCAGGAAGCCTTGACGAAAGAATTCGATGCCACCCACAAGCTCTACAGTCTGGAACGGGGGTCCACTCAGGGTTTCGCCTGGCAATGCCTGGTAGCTCGTCGCCTCGCTGAGCGGGGCGTTCGCTTCATTGAACTGATCGACAGCGGTTCTGACATCAACAAGAACTGGGACGCGCATTTCGATATCAAAACCCATGTCACCCTCGCGCGTAACGTTGACCAGCCGATTGCGGCTCTTCTGAAGATCTGAAATCCAGCGGCATGCTGGAAGACACGCTCGTTGTATGGACCACTGAATTTGGTCGTACCCCTTTCAACGAGAACCCTGATAAGGCTGGCCGCGAGCATCACAATCGCGTCTTCTCATCGTGGATCGCAGGCGGCGGCGTCAAGGCCGGAACCACCTACGGAGAGAGCGACGAATACGGTATCGAAGTCGGGAAGGACATGGTTCACTTTCACGACTTCCACGCCACCCTTCTCCACCTTCTCGGCATGGACCACAAGCGTCTCACCTACCGCTATTCAGGTCGCGATTTCCGACTGGCCGACGTGGCCGGAGAAGTGGTGAAGGGCATCCTGGCCTAGTTCGCGTCAGCCACCTTCCGTCACCGGATGTGATCGAATACAGGAGTGGATGGGCTCTCTTGTCGATGCACGTCGGCGTCGATGTAGTATACAAACGGTGGCGTTGGTCGGCGATCCGGCCATTGTGTCCCCACGAATAATGAAAACAACGATATGTATCTGCGGTCTTGTCGCGTTCT